>RFNG01000068.1 GCA_009927275.1 Sphingobacteriia bacterium
ACCCAAGTAAGGCTCCCACATCAAATAAAATATAATAGTTCGGATATTATATCTTAAATATGATAAAACTATTTTTTAAAAAATTAAAAATTAAGCGGAATGCATTTTAATTCCAGAGCATTTTTAGTTTTTGCTGTAATTGTGTATTCCACAATAAATAATCATGCGCTGCATTTTTAATTACAAACAATTCTGCATTTTTATTAAATTTTTTTAATTGCTTATAAAAGCTTTGACTTTGTTTGTAGGGCACTATTTTGTCATTTAAACCATGTACTAAAATAATATCGCATTTTAAATCTTTAGCTATATATGCTGGATTATCAGTTTTTAACCAGCGGTTTTTATAATGAGTGTATTTTCCATAACATGCCGTCATTAAACCATCCTCAGGCATTTGCGTTTGATTATAATCACCAGAAAGTAGTAGTGCTTTTTTAAATACATCCGGATAATCTGCAGCTAATAATACCGCACCCCTGCAGCCAGTAGAAATACCAACAACACAGTTAAAGGCTTGTGGGGTTAAATACCCTTCTGATTGAACTAAAGGCATAAGTACTTGACGTATCCATGTTCGGGTGGGATACTCCAAATACCGCGGGTCTGTTTCCTTATAAACGGAATCGTTGTAACAACACTTATCTAAATCAGGACATATGCAATTATACCCTTGATTTAAAGCAGAATCAATAGCATTGGTTTTTAACCACCAATCGGATGCTGGTAAATGCCATCCGTGTAAAAACAAAAGTGTACCCCGATTGGACTTTGATTTAAATACATATACTTGATGCGTATGTGTTTTAAAGGTTGCTTTTAAAGTTGTTTGAGGTATAGCCCGCTGGGCCATTACAGAGGTGGAAAAAACAATCCATAAAACTATGCATGCCTTAAAACTGAAAATAAATAAAAGGCTGTATGGTTTCTTGACGAACATAATATGCTAATATAAATATACCTGTAAAGGCTAAAAAACTAATCCACAAGGGTGTTTGCTTTAAACGAAGCTCTAATTGCCGATTGCGGTTTTCTGGAAAAAAAATCCAAAGTGTTGATAGCATAAATATGATACTCAATACCCAGCGTTCACTTATAAATCCAACAACCGTTTGCAAATTCCATGAACCTGTTACACAGCGGCCTGCAATTACAAATGCCGATTGCGCAGATTCGGCACGAAATAAAATCCAAAGTAAGCATACCAAATTAAACGTAAATAATACTCCTATTAGGGGTGCCTTTTTAAAAATAGATGCTAAAAAGGGTTTTGTGCTCCATACTTTATGAAGCGCCAAGGCCAAACCATGGGCTAAACCCCAAAATAAAAAACGCCAACTTGCCCCGTGCCACAATCCACCTATAAGCATGGTGCTTATCAAAAATATATAGGTTAAAAATTTTCCTTTTCGGTTTCCGCCTAAGGGTATATAAATATAATCTTTAAGCCAACTGCTTAATGACATGTGCCATCGCCTCCAAAAATCAGTTATGTTTTGAGCCGTATAGGGCAAATTAAAATTTTCTTTTAACTCATATCCTAAAAGCGACGCAATACCCAATGCGATATCTGAATATCCCGAAAAATCAAAGTAAATCTGAAAAGCATATGCATATACGGCTATCGTAGTTTCAAAACCCGAATAGCCCTCTGGCATCAGATGCACCATATCTACCCATTGGCCCAAAAAATCGGCAAGTATAAGTTTTTTTGCTAAACCCCTGCAAATGCGAAGTAAAGCCCATGAGCATTGAGAGGTATTGGGCAATGTGGCATTTGAAATTTGGGTAAAAAATCTTTTGCACGCACAATAGGACCAGCAACCAAATGCGGAAAAAAGGTCATATAAAAAACATAATTTAAAAATGAACCATTGGCTTTTAAGGTA
This sequence comes from Sphingobacteriia bacterium, assembly GCA_009927275.1. Classification (GTDB taxonomy): domain Bacteria; phylum Bacteroidota; class Bacteroidia; order B-17B0; family Aurantibacillaceae; genus Aurantibacillus. The sequence goes on from RFNG01000068.1 coordinate 1,890, forward strand.
TTACGGTAAACATCAATTATATAACTTAATGATTGAAATGTGTAAAATGAAATACCAATAGGCAAAAAATACTGTTGCGATACAAAATGGGTGCCTAAATACATATTACAGGTTTCAACAAACAAGGTTGTATACTTAAAATACAATAATGGACTTAGACTACAAACAAGTGCTAAATAAAATACCACGTTTCGTGCTTTACCCTTAAATTGATTTATAAGACGCGCCATAACATAATCACAGGCAATCATGGCAATAAAAAGTATTAAAAATAATCCGCTGGATTTATAGTAAAAAAATAAGCTGAATGCACATAAAAACACCAAAGCAGGTTTTGGAAAGGGCTTTAACAGGGCATATACAACCAATACTAAACCCAGCACTACAAAAAAACTATGTGATGTAAAAAACCAAGGCTTTACCTCAGAATACTCAAACCACGACGCACTATGTAAAAAATCTAAATTCAATAGCCTCGGTATTTAGCTGCGTTTAAAAAAACCGTGTTAAACCCGCTTGAAGATACACCGTTTGGAGGTGTATTAAATTGCAAAGCCCATTTAGGTCTGTTTTTCATCCAAATTGCAACACTATCCATCCAAACATCATAACCGCGTACAGAGGGATGGCGGTTGTCTGATGCTCTCGGAAGTACTAATCTATTTGAAAAATAAAAATTTTCAATGCCGGCAACATTAGCAAAAACGTTAGAAATACCCTGTTCTGGTATCCACGATGCCGGACCTATCCATGCAAATGGTAAATGTTCAAACTTCTTTTTAAAATTATATGAAGCTTTTAAGCGATTGGAAAAATCTTTGGCATACACCTCATTTAATCCAAGCAAAACAAAAATATAGGTAGGTTTAAATTTTAAAATAAGCGCTTCAATTGTATCCGCATAAGCAAAATTTAAAATTGTAGAACTATTCCATTCAACAACTCCAACTAATTTGTGACCATTTGCATTGCAATAACGCGAAAGCGGATACTTAAATCCGCCTACTTCAGAATCGCCTAAAAGTAAAATACGATGCTGTGCTGAGTCCTTAAATGTAATTGAAGTGTCATTAAATAATTGTGATTGTTGGAATTTCCAAAAATAAGTAGTGTTTTTTAAAGCCAAATCGCCTTTTGAACCAGATAACAATTCCTTATAATTTAAAGTATTGTTATATGATTTTAATTTATTGTTTATTGGCATTAAACTTGGTGGCTCTGTACCACTTTTGTTTGTTAATATGTAAAGGGATATAACACTACTTAAACTCAGTATAATTCCAGTTATGAGTAAAGGTTTTGACAACGTACCAAAAGTATTAAAATTAGACAAGCCTAAAAAAAATAAGATTCAGTTTTTACAAGTAATACGTTTAATACATCTCATCAGGTTTTATATTAGATTATTTAAAATTCTAATTATTTTTTTTAGGCGTAACGATTTGTACGACACTTTTATAGAACAATCTTAGTCCGTGGATTACTTTGATTTAGTAAAAAATAAAAGCTACAGGTTTTGTATCTTTACAATACTATTGGCGCCGTAGTTCAATGGATAGAATAGAAGTTTCCTAAACTTTTGATACAGGTTCGATTCCTGTCGGAGCCACTACTTAAATTTTTAATTTAAAATCAGTTACAAAAACTAAATTTTTTCGTTTTTAAATCCAAGAAAAAGCCGATTCCAGCCTCCCCTGTTTTTCGGCAAAATCCATCCATGATTTATAAAAAGGATGCCGGGCCAGGGTTGCCCCATCGCCTATAACTACTAATTTTTTTCGTGCTCGGGTTAGCGCAACATTCATACGGCGTAAATCATTTAAAAAGCCTAATTCACCTGAAACATTATTTCGAACTAAACTTATATAAATAATATCACATTCATCGCCCTGAAAACCGTCTATAGTTTTTATTTCAGCATCCAGGTTGTAAAGTGAAATAGACTTTAAATCTGTTTCGAGCTGTTGCCGTTGTTGACTGTAAGGTGTTAAAATACCTACGCAGGGTTTTTCCATATATGGACGTTGTGCAGCAGCTGTGTCACATGCTTTTAAATGTGTGCAAAGCAACAGCGATTCTTGTATATTTTTATAGCTTAATGTTTCAGGGTGCTGCCATTCTTCAAAACCACATCCTGAAGTATCAATAAAAACAACTGGAATATTCCATTCGGCATCGTAAAATGCTAACGTATGTTCGGCAACAGTAACATCGGCCTGTAACTGTCCATTATAAAAATATGAATTGCTAAATGCCATTATACTGGCATGCATTCGGTATTGAATAGTAAGCAGTTTAGATGTGTTGGGCAGTTTTAATGCAGCATCTAAAATGCTCTGTGAAAGCACAGCAGCCTGTGGGCTGCGCACTAAGGGTGGTAATTGGTGCGGATCGCCTGCTAAAATCAGTCGCTGACACCGCCACAAGGGGATCCATGCCATGGGCTCTAAAACTTGTGAGGCCTCATCTATAAAAAGAGTTTTAAATGTTCGACGCCCCATACCAACATGCATACTCGTAACAGGTGTACAACAAATAACCTGAGCCTGATTAAAAAGTTCATAAATGGCATGTTGTTCCAGCTGACGTGCTTCTTTTAATAAGGCTTTAGCCTCGGCATAATGCGCTGCCTTTTGTTGTGATTGCTGAGGTCCGTAGGCCCTGGTATACTTGGATGCCTGACGAAAATGTTCCTCGGCCATTTTACGGTATTCTTTTATACTTGCGCCAAATGCAGAATTTTCAAGTTGCCCATCGAGGCTGCACGAAAGTAAATCCTCTGAAATTCGAGCGGGATGCCCTAACCGCAATACGCGTAATTGCTTTTTTAGTAACCGTTCCGTTAAAACATCAAGTGCTGTATTAGTTGGCGCACACACCAATACCTGTGTTTCGGCTTGTACCGTATAATAAATGGCTTGCACTAAGGTGCTGGTTTTGCCGGTACCGGGCGGTCCGTAAATTAAAGCAATATCATGAGCTGCCATACAATGCTCTACAGCTTGCTGCTGTGCCACATTACATTCGGGTATGCGCGATACGCTTACAGGCGTGTACGTGGGTTTACCAAATCCTCCTAAAATGTTGACCCATTCTGCCAGTCGGTTGTTGCGGGCTTTAAGTGCACGGTTTAAGGCCTCTTGCATTTCATCATAACTGTGTTCATCAATTTGCAAATGAATGCCGAGACCTGAATTATAACACCAATTAGGCAATGTATCTACCGCGCATAGGAGTACCATGCGGTCTTGATCAATACGTTTAACCGTAGCACGTAGCGTTTGGGCAGGGTGTTCTGTAACTGTAGTAGAAAAAAATGCAATGTTTTTTCCACTGCTGAACTGGTGCGCATGCTGTTTTAAGGACTGGTGTTGAATTTCAATTTCAAGCATATCACCAAATACCCATTGCTCATGCAAAATTTTTACAGGATGCCATGCAATACCGCGGCGTTTTTGTTCTTCTAATGGGGCCCGTAACAATTGTTCGCTAAACTGCTTGCGCTCTTCACGGCGCTCGTGTTCCAATGCCGTTTTAAAATCACGCAGCCGTTTTAAGGCCACTTCAGAATCCGTCAGCACTGCAAATTTTAGAATCGATTTGTGTAAATGCTTGTGTGGTAACCTCAGCCCGGACTGAGAGATAGTGTTTATACGAAGCGCTAAATGCAATGCGCTGGTCAACTACATGTTGATATTGCTGCATAAGTCCCATGCATAACTCTGTGCATTCACGCACCGCATGCATAGATCCGGAATTTGCCGATATATAGTCAGCCAAACAATGCTGCTGCACATAGTGCTTAAATAAAATAGTTGCTTTTGAATTTACCATTATACGCATTCCGCAAGCCTTAGCAATGGGTAAATCTAAAACATCATCAAAAAAATATGCTATTTGATTAGGATGTAACTGATGGTGGGCACAAAAATGATCAAGTGCCAGCGCCTTGTTGCCCGCTTTAAAATAACATTGATTCCAAAATTCACGTTTACTAAAAAAAAGTGCTGGCTCATTGCGCTCACCACTTATTAAAGCCATAACAGGCAACTGTTGGTTGTGCTGTAAAAAATACGCATATCGCATAAGATTAGTGCCCATACTATCAATTTCCGAAAATGAGCTGCCCTGTGCACCCAATTTACTGCCATTATTAAAAACACCATCCCAGTCAAACACAAATGCCTTAACTTGCTGTATGCGATTGGCTAAATCGGTTACGGGTGTTAAAAATTGTCCTCCAGAAGCTGTAAATAAAGATTCTAGATCTTTAAGTGTCATGCCTTTAAATCTTGAATATCCAGCATACCCACAGGTTTTCCATTTTGGGTTACTACAAGCGTATCTACAGCTGTTTTTTTAAACAGTTGTTGTGCTTCGTTTAACAATGCAGAGCCTTCAATACAAATGGGTGTTTTAAATGTTAAGGCATTTAAAGATTGTGTTAATATGGCACTACCTTGATTGGTAAGTAGGGTGCGTAATGAACCATCGGTAAATACCCCCCGAATCGTTCCATCAGCTTTTAAAACAGTTACAGCGCCAAAGTTATATTCGGTCATTTTAACTAATGCCTCTTGAATAGTCATGGATTCGGGTACAACGGGGTTAATGCCATTCATGGCATCTTCAACCTTAACCATCATTAAACGGGTATCCATTATAAATTGATCTGTTCCAAGACTGGTAAAATTGTTTTCAGTAAGCTGTTTTAATACTTTAAGGGGTACAGTAATGGTATGTACACCCAAAGTAATGGCATTACGAACATGCTCGGTATGGCGCACCGATGAAAACATAATTTTAGTATCGTAGCCATATAAATCAACTGCATCAACACATTGCTGTATTAAACTAAGAGCATCATGGCCCTGATCTTGTAATCGACCTACCAGTGGGCACACGTATGTGGCACCGGCTTGCATGGCCATATAGGCTTGCTGCAGCGTATATACCAAATGTACATTTACCAGATACCCTTTGTTGCGCAGTAATTTACATGCCCTTACACCCTCTAATGAAACAGGAATTTTAAAAACTGTAGTTTTTGGATTTAATCCCAAATCCAATTGGCGTTCAGCTTCGGCAAGCACCTCCTCGGCACTTTGACCTAAGGCCTCAATTTGCAAAACAGGTACCATTTTGCTGAGTTTAACAATGGTAGCGTCAATATCCGTAATACCCTCACGCTGCATAAAGGTGGGTGTGGTGGTTAAACCATTTAAAAATCCCAAACGAAATCCTTCTTCAATTTCTTTAAGATTGGCCGAATCTAAATACAATTCCATAATTACAAAGTACGTAAAAAAAGCCTTATGATATTACGTTACGTCGTTTAATTTACCCCATGTACATAGTAACAAACTTGCATTAACAGCCTGAACCTTTGTAAAAATTAACTTTTCCAAGACGAATGGCCTTTTGATAATCGCTCATGGCACCTATATAATCGTTAGCAACACGTTTTAAAGTGCCCCGGTAATGTATATATTCGGCATTTATGGTATCTAGGCTTATAGCCCTGTTGATAGCATTTAATGCGTCGTGAGAATGATTGCGGGCGGCATAAATTTGCGCGCAAATAAAAAACGGTTCGGCTGCATGTGGTTGTATTTTAATGGCGCAATGTAAATCTTTTAAAGCAGTTGCAGTATCTCCTTGCGTTAAAAAAAGCTGGGCGCGCTGCAAATAATGTAAAGGATTTTTTGGTTGTTGTTTAATTTAATTTGCAATTGTGAGTTTAAAAACGAAATCCATGGTTTAAACACAAGGGTTTGGGTAATGGCTGAATGGGGTTAACCTGCAACCAATAAAGAACAAACAAGGCAATTAAAATAAGTAAGCCGTATTGTATTCTCATAAAAATTAAATGTAAATAATTTTATATAATAATTAACATTGAATGCAGTACCCTTAAAACCGCGATAGGGATACGCAGGGCTTGGTTCATTGCGCAGCAATAACCGAGCTT
>RFNG01000012.1 GCA_009927275.1 Sphingobacteriia bacterium
AGTATTGTCTAGTACAATGTCATTTTTGTTGGAATAGGTTTTAATTAGGTATTCTAATAGTGCCACTGGCTTTTGAGTAGGGTGATAAGTCACAATATCAGATTTGAACTGTATTAGTGTTTTGGGAAAATTTGTATATTCTTGAACATATTTACTACCAGGTGTTCTCATACAGCCTTCGGTGTTATTAACATCTCGTAACATACTACCACCACAGCTTTTGGAGTTTTTCTTTTGTACATTAATTTTTATTAGTCCTTGTGGATTATATGTTGGTACTTTTTTGCAAAATATGCTAATATTTTCATGCGCTCTCAATGGCTGAATCTTCGAGTTTGCAAATCCTGTAACATTATTTTTGCACCAAATTAATGTGTACTTGTAATGTTTCAAATTTGAACAAATTAAAACACTAGAAAAGGGTTCGTATCCAAATAATACAATTGGTGCATGTGGCTTTGCAATACGCAAATAGTGCTGCCACAATGAATCAAAAGGTATAATTGAATCCCACCTACACGATGTTGTTCCATAAGGCAAATCAGTAATAATAGCGTCGATACTAGAATCGGGAATTGATTGCATCACTTTGATGCAATCACCTTGAATCAATTTGTACTGTTTCATAATCATACCTCAAAACAGTGAATGTGTAATTTCCTTAATGCGACGACCTGCAACATTGTAATACTCTAGTTCCTTTTCAATACCAATAAATTTGCGCTTACATTTTACTGCCGCAACTCCTGTTGAACCTGAACCCATTGTATTATCCATCACAATATCACCAACATTAGTGTATGTCTTAATTAGATATTCTAGTAATGCCACTGGCTTTTGAGTGGGGTGTACAGTATTACTATCATTACCAAATCGAATAATCTTTTTTGGGTAATTTGCGTATTCCTGCAAAATTTTCTCCTTGTCAGATTTTCGCATGAATCGGTGTCCTTTTTCATCACTACTGCTAGCACCTTTTAGACCGCTTGTAATTTTATTAACTCTTATTAACCCTTGTGGGTAATAAGGCATCATCTTATCACTACAATTTGCAGTAGTTCCTTTACTAAACACAGATACTAACTCATGGTCATTGAGTGGTTTATTCTTTGCATTTGTAAACCCAACATTGCTACTTTTTTGCCAAATCCAATCATACTTGTACCATTTAATGTTTGATGTGCGTAACGCACTGGAAAAGGGTTCAGCCCCAAATAGCACAATTGCACCGTAGTCGATTATTATTCTACGGTACTCTTTCCATAACGGTTCAAACGGTATTACTGAGTCCCAAGAACACGCAGTAGTTCCATAAGGCAAATCACATAAAATCATGTGTACACTAGAATCTGGAATTTTGCGCATTACTTTGAGGCAATTGCCATGTATCAACTTATAATCTACCATAACTTACCACGCTTCGCACACTGTATCCTCATTTTGGACATGTTATAATACTCCACACTCAATTCAATTCCAACAAATTTTCGATCATTACGCAGTGCCATTAATCCTGTAGTTCCTGAACCCATAAATGGGTCTAACACAATATCA
>RFNG01000115.1 GCA_009927275.1 Sphingobacteriia bacterium
GGCCATTTATACTGTGTAAAACCATGCTTATGCTGTATAAGTAATTGAGATACGGCAAAAACAAAACCCAAAAACGAAGCACACATGCCCGGTAATAGCCAGCTGATTCTGTATACTGAAAGCATTGCTAACACGCCGCATAATAACGCGCAATAACCTAAAATCTGATAAATTCGAAATGCATTCACGGCTCTGCAAAAAATGTTACCAGTTGACGTCGTAAACGACTGGTATAGGTTTGTGTTTGCCAATCGCTGTGGTTAGCCGTGGCATTAATACATTTACCAAACTGCTTAATGCGGTATTTCATTTCTTCCTTAAGTAATTGAAACAATTCTATGGCTTCATCATAATCTGATGCATTACCTGTTATTCGGGCAAAATGATCATCTCGGGATTCATCTAAAACAGATTGCGGTTTACGCCCTTCTCGTAAAGCCGTTAAATAACGGTCGCGTACAATAAAGGCTGCCGCACTGGAATTTACAAATCGTTCGCGAACTTCCGCTGGTAATTCATAGTCATTGACCATTTCATAGTCCCATTCATCTTTGTAGCGTTGCTCTAAATATAAATGTGGGGCTACAAAAACATGTTGCCAGTCAATTGGAAATTGCCATAAATTAAAGCGTCGTGAGTTATTACCCAAATCAATAATGGTAAACAATTTTTTGTGAGGTAAAACCCGGCTGCCCCTTCCAATCATTTGATGGTATAATGTTAAAGACTTGGTAGCACGGTTAAGAATTATGGCCTCTACTTCAGGTTCGTCAAATCCGGTTGTTAAAATACTAACCGAGCTTAATATACCGTCTTTAGTATTTCGAAACCATTCGAGGGTTTCAACTCGCTCACGGTCGCTAAAGGTACTGTCGAGATGACGAACCGGATACCCTTTAGCTTTAAATAACTCAAATACCGCCCTGCTAGTTAATATGCCGGCATTAAATATTAATGTTTTTTTTCCTTTGGCATGTTCTTCGTAAGCCTGAACCAATTTGCCCTGCATGGCTATTTGTGAATATAATTGTTCATGCGAACCTACTGTAAACTCTCCATTAGTACCAATACGAAGGGTACTTAAATTAACATCGTAGCCCACGGTTACACCCTCACATAAATACCCCTGTTCTATTAACTGTGCAATACTTTGTCCAACAATAAGCTCACGGTACGTTTGGTATAAGGGTAATTTTTTGTTGCTGCTTAAAGGGGTGGCTGTAACTCCTAAAATATTTACATTTTCAAAATAATGAAAAATTTTTCGAAATGAATTATTGTGTGCCTCGTCTACAATAACCAAACCTATATCCTCCAAAAATTCCTCATTTTCTTGTAAGCGGTTATTTAAAGTTTCAACCAGCGCAATAAATGCCTTATAGGGACTTTGACTGGGTAATGTTTTAACCTCGCTGTTTATTACTTTATTATTTATTCCAAGGTCAAAAAGTACATCTGAGGTTTGCCGGCTTAATTCAATTCGGTGTGTTAAAATAAGCACTTTGCGATTAAAGCCCTCGGCATACCGCTTGGCTATTTCACTAAAGATAATGGTTTTACCACCGCCAGTTGGTAATTGAAACAGTAAATTGGTATTGGGCGGAAGCTGTTGCAAGCGCTCAAAAAGCGTGTCTACTGCAACCTTTTGATAGGGATATAAACGACGGGGTTCTGTTATGACAATATCCGCTGACATTAAAAATGAGCCTTTAAATATACGCTTTAATAATCTTAATTAAAGATTGAAAAAACTAAAATACCGTACATTCGTATTATGCATGTTTTGAAACATCCTCTTTTTTTAAGCTGCGTTTCAGGTATAGCATTGGGACTAAGCTGGTATCCGGCATATACCGCCTTAATTTTTTTGGGCTGGATTCCTTTATTTTTAAATGTGCATTTTCAAATTAAACATGCAAAACCCTTAGGCTTTTTATTTAAATCGTACACATATGCAGGCTTTTTAGTATGGAACCTTATAAGCACCTGGTGGGTTTCTTTTGCCTCATTTGGCGGTGCCGTAATGGCGTTTACATTAAACAGCCTGTTTATGAATATGGTATTTCATTTTAGCATTAGGTTTTCGCTGAGGCGCTTTCATACACTTTCATTTTGTTGGTTAATACCCATTTGGACGGGCTGGGAATTTTTTCATCAACAGTGGGAGCTTAGCTGGCCCTGGTTAAATTTAGGAAATGCATTTTCTGCACGGCCCCAATGGATTCAGTGGTATAGTATTTTAGGCTCAAGTGCCGGTACCATTTGGGTATTACTGGTTAATATTATACTGTTTAAAGCCATAATTGGTTTTAAAACAAAACTCAAAATATATAAACATGCAGTGCAAAGCATACTTTTAATTGCGCTTCCCCTATTATGCTCATACCTACTAACACCAAAACCGTTTATTACAAATACACAAAATATTCATGTAGTATGCGTTCAGCCAAATGTAGATCCCTATAATTTTAAATTTTCCAGTGCCTTTAATACACAGTTTAATAGCATTTGGCCCCAAATAAAAACCAAATTAAAACCTGAAACCCAGCTTGTAGTATTTCCCGAAACATTTGTAGCTCAGTCTATTAACCTTAAATTACTAAAGCATTCGTTTATTATTCAGCAGTTTCGTGACAGTATTTTTAAATATGCACCCAAAGCCCATATTTTAAGTGGCTTAGCCTGTTATGAGGTGTATGAACCCGGCAGTAATATTCCCAGCACAGCCCGTGAAACTCAAGATGCCGGGTATTTCATAAATTATTACAATTCTGCATGGTGGATAGATTCGGTTCAATCCTTAATTTACCATAAATCAAAACTGGTACCCGGTTCGGAAATTATACCCTATTCTTTTTTATTTAAACCCTTAGAATCCATGGCTTTAGATATGGGCGGTACAAGTGGCAGTTTAGGTACACAAAACCAACGAACCGTATTTACTTCTAAAGATTCTGTTTTAAAAATAGCTCCTGTAATTTGTTACGAAAGCATTTACCCAGACTATGCCACCGCTTACACACGTAATGGAGCAAATGTAATGTGTATAATTACAAATGATGGCTGGTGGGAAAACACACCGGGTTATAAACAACACTTGCGTTATGCATCCTTACGCGCCATTGAAAACCGCCGCTGCATTGTACGAAGTGCCAATACCGGTATTAGCGCTTTTATTTATCCCGATGGACACATAGAACATCCCACAGCATGGTGGACACCTGACGTTATTGACACATACTTGCCGCTTATTAATACCATGAGTTTTTTTAGTAAAACAGGAGACTGGATTGGCAAAACATGCATGGGCACTAGCATTATTATACTACTACTTACAATATTACATGCGTGCTGGCTATTTTTAAAACGTAAGCTTAAAAACGCTTAAATTTTAAAAAAATAATTTTGTTGTTATTTGTTTTTAGATACTTAAAATTATTGGCCGAAGGCATCGCCCAAAGTAAACAAACAACAAAAATCTAAGCAGAATACATCGCCCAGATCATACTTCAAATAAAAAAATGCGATAGGGATACACAGGGCTGGTTCATTGCGCAGCAATAACCGAGCGTAAGCGAGCCCGAAGTATCCCGGGCCGAAGGCATCGCCCAAATCATCCAAATTATCCAAATAAAAATAACCTAATTATAAGACCAATGCCCCTAAGCATGTAATAACCTGTTGCAAGTTAGTTGGCTAAAAATAAAGCTTAATTACGCCATTACATTTTATTAAATTGTACCTTTGGATACTATGAATACATATGATGTTTGTGTTATTGGTGCAGGACCCGGAGGCTATGTGGCAGCCATACGTTGCGCACAACTGGGTTTAAAAACAGTTTTGGTTGAACGCTATGCCAGTTTGGGCGGAACATGTTTAAATGTGGGCTGTATTCCCTCCAAAGCACTTTTAGATTCTAGTGAGCATTTTTATAATGCCCAGCATCATTTTCAAGAACATGGCATTGATATTAAACCTCCAAAAGTTAATATCAAACAAATGATTGAACGAAAGCGCGGCGTAATTAAAACCACCGTTGAAGGCATAAATTACCTAATGAAAAAAAACAAAATTGATGTGCTACACGGACATGCACGTTTTGAAAGTGCGCATCACATTTGTATAGAACAAAACCAAACCTCTCAAACCATTGAAAGTAAATATACCATTATTGCAAGCGGATCAAAACCTGCAAGCCTGCCGGGTATTACAATTGATAAAAAGCGTATTATCACCTCCACTGAAGCCCTAGAATTACAGGAAGTTCCCAAACACATGATTATTATTGGCGGTGGGGTTATTGGACTTGAGCTTGGCAGTGTTTATGCCCGCTTGGGTTCAAAAATTAGCGTTGTTGAGTATATGGACCGGCTTATTCCCGCCATGGATGCTGCATTAGGCAAAGAATTACAACGCGTACTAAAGAAAAATTTAGGCTTTGAATTTTACATGAAACATAAAGTTACCGGTGCGGTAACAACAGGCAAATCTGTTTCGGTTAGTATTGAAACTCCAAAAGGCGATTCACTACAACTAGAAGGTGATTACTGCCTGGTTGCCGTGGGTCGCAAACCCTATACCGATGGCCTAGACATAGCAAAAGCTGGCATAACTACAGATGAACGCGGCCGCATTATTACCGATGCACATTTAAAAACACAAGCCCAAAATATTTATGCCATAGGTGATGTTGTTAAAGGTGCCATGCTGGCACATAAGGCCGAAGAAGAAGGTGTATTTGTTGCCGAGCAAATTGCCGGACAAAAACCACATATCAATTACCTGCTTATACCCGGCGTGGTTTACACCTGGCCTGAAGTGGCCGGCGTGGGCCTAACCGAAGAAGAATTAAAAACACAGCAACGACCATATAAAAGCGGCTCGTTTCCATTTAAAGCCAGTGGCCGCGCACGCGCCAGCATGGATACCGATGGTTTTGTTAAAGTACTTTGTGATGCCCAAACCGATGAAATACTTGGTGTACATATGATTGGACCCCGTGCTGCCGATATGATTGCCGAAGCTGTTGTTGCCATGGAATACCGCGCCAGCGCAGAAGATATTGCCCGTATTAGCCATGCCCACCCTACTTTTACCGAAAGCATGAAAGAGGCCTGCCTGGATGCCACATCAAAACGCGCCTTACACATATAACATGGCTTTATCTACAACAATAAAAGTTGGTATCATCATGGGGAGTGACAGCGACTTACCCATTATGCAGGCCGCAGCAGATGTTTTAACATCCTTTGCTATTGGCTTTGAAATGGATATTGTTTCTGCACACCGCACTCCAGAAAAAATGTTTACATACGCCCAAACTGCACACACCCGCGGTTTACAGGTAATAATTGCTGGCGCCGGCGGTGCAGCCCATTTACCCGGCATGGTAGCATCCCTAACACCACTGCCTGTAATTGGCGTGCCCGTAAAAAGCAGTAACAGTATTGACGGCTGGGACAGCCTGCTTAGTATTGTACAAATGCCCAACGGTGTACCCGTAGCTACGGTTGCTGTTAATGCTGCACAAAATGCCGGTATTTTAGCTGCTCAAATTATTTTTTCTTCAAACCAAGAGGCCCTTGAAAAACTTATGCAATTTAAAGATGCACTGAAAGTAAAAGTGCAAGAGGCCAGCGCGCGTATTAAAAAATCATGAAACGCTCCAATTTGGTACATATTGGCGCCGCCATTAAATCTCTTATTGCCGAAAGCCCCTTGCAAGAACGGTTACTGCAGCATCAAATAAAATCTGAATGGCAAAACATTGCAGGCCCCCTTATTGCCAATAATACCAAACGGATATGGTTTGTGCGGCAAACCCTGTTTATTGAACTGTATTCCGATGTTTTAAAACACGAAATGCAATACCACCGCAGCCAATTGCTAAATTCCATACATACTAAAATTAATCAGGTATATGTACAAGAACTTAAAATTGTATAAACTTATTACTTGCTGCATTGCAGCATTATTACATGGATTTACATTAGCCCAAACACCACTTTCTGACAGCGCTGTTATGCGCTCCATTTACACCTTTCAGCTTACACAGGGCTCTGCATACGAACAACTGCGCACCCTTACAAAAACCATTGGCGGCCGTTTAAGCGGCTCTAAGCAAGCCGAAGCAGCCGTATACTGGGCTAAAAAAACCATGTTGGAAGCCGGCGCCGATACCGTGTATTTACAAGCCTGCATGGTACCCCATTGGGAACGCGGGCAAAAAGAACGTGCCCTATTATTACATTCTAAAACAACTACCCCGCTTAAGGTTATTGCCCTGGGCAGCTCTGTTGGCACAGGCCCTGACGGACTAGAAGCTGAAGTGGTAGAAGTTAAAAGTTTTGAGGAACTTGAAAAACTGGGTTCTACCCACATTCAGGGTAAAATAGTTTTTTACAATGTTTTTTTTGACCAAAGTAAAATTCGTACCGGCGCTGCATACGGCGAAGCCGTTGTGTTTCGTAGTAAAGGCGCCAGCATGGCTGCCCAATACGGTGCTGTAGCCTCCGTAGTACGCAGCATGGCCTCCAATGCCGATGACGAACCCCATACCGGAAATATGAATTATTACACAAGTATTTCCGAACGCAAAATACCCGCCTTTGCTTTAAGCTACACCAGTGCCGATATACTGGCAAAAACCCTAAAACACGTACCACACGCCAAATTACGTTTAGTAAGCACCTGCCGCAACCTGGCCGAAAGCCCCTCATTTAATGTTATTGGCGAACTAAAAGGCAGTTTATTTCCAAACCAATACCTTATTTGCGGCGGCCACCTCGACAGCTGGGATAACGGCGAAGGCGCACACGATGACGGCGCCGGCATAGTGCAAAGCATAGCCGTACTAGAAGGATTTAAAAAACTGGGTATAAGGCCCTACCATACCCTGCGCGCTGTTGCCTTTATGAACGAAGAAAATGGCCTGGGCGGCGCTTTGGCCTATGCCAACAATGCCAAACAAAAACATGAACTACACCTTGCCGCATTAGAAAGCGATGCCGGCGGTTTTACACCCCGAGGATTTGGCGTTGATACCACCAAGGGTTTATACCAAACAGTAAAAAACTGGATGCCCCTCTTTAAACCGTATTTTATAGATCGTATAGATGCCGGAGGCGGCGGCGCAGATATTTCACCGCTTGAAGAACAAGGCGTACCCTGCATTGGTTTTGAACCCGATACCCAACGCTATTTTGATATACATCATACCGCTGCTGATACGTTTGATAAAATTAATAAACGAGAATTGCTTTTAGGTGCAGCCGGTATACAAGCCCTCATGTATTTACTAGATAGGCATTTGTTGTAAAATTATTATACCGCAATTGCGCTTGATGTAAGTAATTTAAATACCACTTTAATACAAAAAGCTTTTGGTCTCTGTATGGCAAGCGCTACGTATATTTTAATTTCTTAAATTACAATTATTAAACTGGTATTATTTGATTAATACCTAAATCCAAATGTGTTTACGTAAAAATTGAGAGTATATTATATTGCTTTAATATTGATCTTAGGTTGTTAAAATTTTAACTAATTATAGTAATAAGATATTGTTTATGTTAGTTTATATATAGACGCATACAAAGTGCATCATGCAAACAAATTTTAATAGCACAACTATTTTAAATCTTTTAAAATAATCACTTCCAAATCTCTGTCGTATTTGAAATGAATTATTTCTTCTGTTATTATCATTTCTATTGCCTGGTCAATAATATTTAATGGAACTACAAACCATTCTTGTGGCATTTTACGACGGAGTTTTTCATCCCAAATATCTATGTTCAAGCACGATGCTCCGAAGAAATTATGGAGCAGTTGTTCGAATTTTTGGGTGTTCATATTGAATGTTTTGTATTCTGCTTCAATGTGAACAGGAGCCATTAAATACGTTGGTTCTTTTTCTGCGTTTTTGATACGTGATTCAACAGGAGTTGTTGAGTAGCCAATCTTGAATAAATTCTTAATGTCTTTGATTTTTGGATCAGTAGATTTTGAACTCAAAACATAGATATATCCTGCTTCATTATCTTCATCGGTAATACTGGAAAAGATTTCAATAAACTCCTCAACTTCATTATCGGAACTTTGAGTTATTCCTTTACCGTTTAAGAATAAATTTTTACCCAAAGACCTGAGCTTCATACTTGATTCAGTTCCGTTTTCAAATATTATTTTCGTGCGCCCATCTGGTTTTCCAAATTTATCTACCTCTAAGTCAATTACTTTCTCTAAAAATAAAACTACTCCGTTGTGAACAAAGAAATTACCTTGGTTTAATTGGCTCTCGTGAAACTTAACTAATTTGCGTTTACCACTTGATAAATCTGCTTGAACGGACTTGAATAATTCTTCGTAATCTTTGAAGTTTTTGCAAGGTTTGCGACGTGCCACAAAATCTGCTTCTGCTCTTGCTATTTCCCTTGGTGTATATTTGAACTCAAATAAACTCTGTGCTTCTCCGTCATCAAAAATTCCTAACAAATCATCATTAAAAATATCATCTATGGAATTGATTTCTTTCTTCTCTACATTCAGTAAA
>RFNG01000074.1 GCA_009927275.1 Sphingobacteriia bacterium
AGTTCAATTTCTGTTATTTATTTTTCTAATACATCCCAAAATGCAACCTCATTTGAATGGAATTTTGGCGACCCTGGAAGCGGAAGTAACAATACTTCAACACTTGTAAGTCCTACTCATGATTTTAAAGAGCCCAATTTAACATCTACAACAAAAACATATACTGTTACCTTAACAGCAAAAAACAGTTTTACAACTCAAAGCATAAGTAAACCCATAACAATTGCACCAACGCCAAAATATAAATGCAGAATTACTAAAATTGAAATTAATAACGGTACAGCCAATGGTTTTAATCAAGCTTGGGACCCGTTAGACGGACCAGACACCTATGTGGCTATTATTACTGATGGAGCCGTTGCCCTTAATTTAAAAAATAACCTTGTTAACAATGTTCAATTAAACATGCTACCCTTAACTTTTAATTTAAATACCCCCTTTGAAATTGGCAATTCAATAAATAATGTTTTAAAAATTTAGACATTGTTATAATGGATGATGACACACCAAATACCGATCAGCAAATGGGCTCAGCTTTATTTAATGCTAATTTGCAGCTTATTACAAATTCTACAGAATCAGTAACGTTAAACACAATTAACTCAGCATTTACCATTACATTGTTTTTTGATTACACTAATTAAATTTTAAATTAATTAGTACAGGCACTTAATTCCTGCGTTAAGGGCAATTCCGTTTTTGATATTGCCGAAAAACCGCCTTCAATTTCAAAAAAATCATGAATACCCCTGGCTTTTAAAATACTGGCTGCCATCATGCTGCGATAGCCCCCCGCACAATGCAAATAAAAAGGTTTTGAATTGTTATGTATGGTATTAAACCAAGAATTTATTTGATCCAGTGGCTTCAATACAGATTGCGACATGTGACGTACACTATACTCTGAGGGACGCCGTACATCAATTACAGTGTCTGTGGTAGTTATTTGCGCTTGCATTTGATCTGCCGATATTCGATTGACAATATCCATTTCAAATCCGGAGCTTTTCCAAGCAGCAATACCCGTTTCTAGATATCCCTTAACCTGGTCAAATCCTACCCGGCTTAAGCGGGTAATCACTTCGGTTTCTGTACCAGGTTCGCATACCAGCAATAAAGGTTGTTTTACATCTCCAATTAGCGCGCCCACCCATGGTGCAAATTCACCCGAAAGGCCAATTTGTATTGAACCGGGTATATGGCCTTTTGCAAAATCGGCAGGATTACGGGTATCTAATATGACTGTATTTTCTTGTTGTGCAGCAGATTTAAATGCATCTGCAGACAACGGCTTCAAGCCTTCCTGCAGAACCTGATGCATGGGCTTGTACCCCTGCTTATTTAGCGCTACATTGTGAGGAAAATAAACCGGCGGGGGCATTAATCCGTCTAAAACCGATTTAATAAAAGTGGCTTTATCGGGTTGATTGAGTGCGTAGTTACGCTGTTTTTGGTTTCCTAAAAGGTCTTGTGTTTCTTTCATCATATTTTTACCGCAAGCGCTACCTGCACCGTGTGCCGGATATACCATAATATCATCTGCCAATGGTAAAATTTTTGAATATAGTGAATCGTAAAGCTGTCCGGCTAATTCTTCTTGTGTCATATGAGCTGCTTTTTGAGCTAAATCGGGTCTGCCCACATCGCCTAAAAATAAGGTATCGCCACTAAATAATGCCAAATCTTTTCCGCTTGCATCTGCAAGTACAAAACATGTACTTTCCATTGTATGTCCGGGTGTATGTATAGCTCTTAGTGTGCAGCTGCCAATTTTAAATTGCTCACCATCTTTTGCAATGTAGGCCGCAAAGCCCGGGTTAGCAGTAGGACCGTATACTATTGTAGCATTTGAACGTGCTGCTAAATCAACATGGCCGGAAACAAAATCAGCATGAAAATGCGTTTCAAAAACATACTTAATTGTTACGCCATCGCGTTGGGCACGATCAATGTACGATTGTACTTCACGCAAAGGATCAATAATGGCAGCCTCTCCAGAATCGTGTATGTAATACGCCCCCTGTGCAAGACAGCCGGTATAAATTTGTTCAATTTTCATAATGCAAAATACGCTAAATTAAACGTAATTGAATGTGATACAAATCACTTGTTTTTTTTAAATTTGTTAAATATGTTACGATTTCTTGTTTTTTGCTTTTGCTTAGTTTCACTTTATGGTATTGCACAACAACACAAACCCAATACCCTGATAATGAAAAATCCGGGCTGTGAAACCGCTACTTTTTTTGACCAACAAACAACCTTCACTTTTGATATTTTTAAGGGTCATACCGAGTCACTAAAATCATTTTTTACTTCACAAAAAACAATTCAGTCTGTTGAACTAACTTACACCGCTGGCGATTATCAGGGATTTGTGCTGCATTTTAAATCTGCTCCTGGTTTAAAGGCTTTTAAATCACTAATGGCATCAGCAGGTGTAGTGTATTTGCAACGCATGCATTTAAGCCCAGAACCTACCCATTAATTGTTAACATGCATAATTTAAGTGCCCAGCTGGAGCAGCTGTTAACTGAAAGTATTGCCGGCGAATGGCAGCAACAGTTACAGCCCGTTTTACAAAATACACGTCCCGAATTTAAAGGCGAGTTTACGCTGGTTGCTTTTCCCTTAGCTAAAGCATTAAAATTAAGTCCTGATGTATTATGTGAGCGTTTGGGATCCATTTTAATTACAAAGGCACCCCAGCTTGTTAAGGAATACCAGGTTGTTAAAGGATTTTTAAACATTTCGCTTAAACCCGAGGCCTGGTTACAGTATTATAATTTTTTTAGCGACCGTGACAATCCGGTTTATAAACCTGCCAATAGTACTGGTAAGCACATCATGGTAGAGTACTCGTCGCCAAACACCAATAAACCTTTGCATCTTGGGCATGTACGTAATAATGTATTGGGTTATGCCGTTTCGGAATTATTAATAGCACGCGGCCACCGCGTAAGCCGCGTTAATTTGGTAAATGACAGAGGGATACATATTTGTAAAAGCATGCTGGCCTGGAAGCTTTACGGACAGGGCGAAACACCCGAAAGCAGTGGAATAAAAGGTGATCATTTGGTGGGCAAGTATTATGTACTGTTTGATAAAGAGTATAAAAAACAAATTCAGGAACTGGTTAATACTGGGCATGAAAAAACCTGGGCCGAACAAAACGCCCCCTTAATGTTAGAATGCCAAAGCCTGCTTCGTTTATGGGAGCAAAATGATACTGCTACACGCCAACTTTGGACAAGAATGAATGCTTGGGTGTATGAGGGCTTTAAAACCACCTATACACAGCTTGGGGTAACCTTTGATACAACCTATTACGAAAGTGAAACCTATACCCTTGGCAAATCGTGTATTGATACAGGCTTGGCTCAGGGGGTATTTTATAAAAAAGAAAACGGTAGTATTGCCATAGATTTAAGAGCCGAGGGGCTTGATGAAAAAATAGTTTTACGTGCCGATGGTACTAGTGTTTATATAACACAAGACATTGGCACTGCCATTGAACGCTTTAAAGCTTATCCCGATTTATCACAACTCATTTATACCGTTGGCAATGAACAAGACTATCATTTTAAAGTATTGTTTCATATTTTAAATCGTTTAGGATATTCGTGGGCGCAACATTGCAGGCATTTGAGCTATGGTATGGTAGAGTTGCCCGATGGTAAAATGAAAAGCCGTGAAGGCACAGTGGTTGATGCCGATGATGTAATAAATGAAATGTTTGAAACAGCCAAAAGCACCACCGAGGCTTTAGGAAAAACCGAACAATTTAACGCTGATGAATCTCAGCAATTATATAAGATGCTGGGCATGGGTGCCCTTAAATATTTTATATTAAAAGTTGATGCCGTTAAAACCATGCTCTTTGATCCTAAAGAAAGTATAGATTTTAATGGGAATACAGGCCCTTTTATACAATATACTCATGCGCGCATATGTTCGTTGTTAAAAAAATCTACCTATTCACATGCTCACAAAATTTCTGAAACTGTTTCGTTAAATCTGGAACCTGCCGAATTACAATTATTACGTCATTTTCACGATTTAGAACCTTTGCTTGAAGACGCCGAAAAGGATTTAAATCCATCTAAAGTTGCGCACTATGCTTACGAATTAACCAAATCCTATAACCGCTTTTATCAGGAATGTCCGGTGCTGAAAGAATCGCGTACTGAAATACGTCAGTTTAGGCTTCATGTATCTTATCAAACAGCTCTGGTATTACGCTCGGTTATGCGTATTTTGGGAATTACACTTCCGCAACGCATGTAATATAGCGTGTTTACTAATTTTTGAGTGACTAAAACACACGCAAATATTTTTTGAAAATAAATTTATAAATTTTATTTTGGTCTTAATTAATAAAGTAAAATTCACCAATCCCAATTTCAAAACGTAAAATTTTGTGTAACCCGCGATAGGGATACCATAGGTTTAATTCATTACGCAGCAATAACCGAGCAAAGCGAGCCCGGAGTAGCCCAGACCGAAGGCATCGCCAAAAAAATAAAACAATTCTGAAACACTTCGCAAAAAAAAATATTTCAACCTAAAAACAAAACTGCGATAGGGATACGCAGGGTATAGTTCGCCAAAGGCAACCGAGCGCCAGCGAGCCCGGAGTAGCCCGGGCCTGAGGCATCGCCCAAATTATATTCTTCATGTTAATTTTATTTGGGCCTTTCCGCTTTGCGGTCGCCGTCTTGCGGGCTTCACAGGTTCGGTTTTTTAACCTGCGGTTAAAAGAACGCTACGCCCC
>RFNG01000125.1 GCA_009927275.1 Sphingobacteriia bacterium
TTTATAAGCTAAATATTCCTAAAAAAGCTTGTAGATATACAGAATTCATAATAAATTGTATTTATTAAATTTTATATTTTATAAATCAGTTACATTTGCAATCTCATGCAAATTGAAGTTTGTCATAGTCCTGCTCAGTATCCGCTATTTCATAAACCCAATCACATTGTTGTGGTTATAGATGTTTTACGCGCTACAAGTGCTATAGTAACAGCTTTTTACCATGGTGTAACAAAAATGATACCTGTAGCTTCATTAGAAGAAGCCAAACGTTTTCAAGATTTAGGTTTTTTAGCTGCCGCCGAACGTCATGCGCAGGTTGTGGAGGGTTTTGATTTAGGAAACAGTCCGTTTGGATATATGAATCCTAAACTAAAAGGTAAAACCATTGCCATAACTACCAGTAACGGTACGCAGGCCATAACTATCGCAGCGCGCGCAGAACGTATGTTAATGGGTTCTTTTTTAAATTTAGATGCCCTGTGTGATGTAGTGGCTGAAGACGGTCGTAATGTTATTTTTTTATGCGCCGGTTGGAAAAATAAATTTAACCTCGAAGACACATTAATGGCAGGTGCTGCCGCAACCATTTTACAGAATAAATTTGCTTATACCACTGCATGCGATTCTACTATTGCAGCCATGCACCTATATAGAACAGCAGAATCAGACTTGTTTGCTTTTTTAGAGCAGTCTTCGCATCGTAAACGACTTTCAAAATTACAATTAGAACGTGATATACATTATTGCCTTACTTTAAATCAATGTCCGATTGTTCCAGAATTAGATGGAAGGTACATTATTAAGGCTTAGATTTTAATTTTCGACTTCCATCATAAAGTTCAAAACCTAAAAATTTGCATTCTAAAGCACCGTTGTAAACAGTATATTTTTTGCTGGGCTTTAATCCAATATGCTTTATAGCTTCGGAGTTACTGCTTATAATCCATGCCGTAAAGCCGGCATACTGACGCTTTAAGGTATTGCCAATTTCCTTGTAAAAGTTTGTTATTTCATTAACGGGCAGACGTTCACCATAAGGCGGATTTAAAAAGACTACTCCGGATTTTGATTCCGGACTAAGATCAAAAAACGATTTTTGCGTACACGTAATGCTATCGTCAAGTTGAGCAGAATTTACTGTAGCTATAATGCTGCGATATGATTTTAGCTGCATGTCATTGGCTTGAATGTGAATTTTAGTTTCCTTAATACGAGAAAGTGCAGCATCTTTAACCGTTGACCAAAGGGGGGCGTTAAAATCGCTTAAAAACTCAAATGCAAAACGGTTGCGGTACATGCCTGCTGGTATTTGTAAAGCCATTAAAGCGGCTTCCATAGCAATTGTGCCAGATCCACTCATGCCATCTAAAAAGTAATGATGTGTGGACCAACCGCTTAATTTTAATAATCCAGCGGCAAGTACTTCTTTCATACTGGCTTCGTGGTGTTCGGTTTTGTAACCTCTTTTATATAGGGGTTCACCACTGGTATCCAGGGCTAACATCCATGCATCTGCATTTACATGTGCGTAAATTCTAATCTCTGCATTATTACGGTCAACATTTGGACGTTTGCCTGCACAATTTCTAAAGCGATCAACAACAGCATCTTTTACGCGTTGATTGCAAAACATGCTATTATTAAAATATTCAGATTTAACAACGCTTTCAACCAAAAAACGGTGCTCAGCTAAAAATAAGGTTTCCCATGGTAATTGATATACCTCATCGTAAACCTGTTGCGCATTTTGGGCTTTAAATTTATGTATGGGTACCAGCACTTTAATGGCTGTACGTAAACAGTAATTACACTTATATACAAAACCCCAGTCGCCGCTTACCGAAACACCGCGTTTAAATTCCTGAATCGATTTTCCTCCCAGCTTAAGTAATTCTTCTGCTAATACGGTTTCTAGTCCCTGAAATGTGGTTATTTTAATTTCAAATTCACTTTGGTGAAAAGGAAAGTCTATTTTTTGAGTATCATGCATAAGTTAACAGGCTTTGTTCCATGCGATGCAAACAAGTGTCTATTTCATTTTCTGTTATTACAAGTGGAGGTGCAAAACGAATAATATGGCCGTGTGTTGGTTTAGCCAAAATACCATGCTGTGCCAAGCCTATACAAATATCCCAGGCTTTTATACCAGAAGTTTCATCAATTTCAATGGCATTTAGCAAGCCTTTACCGCGTATTTCTTTAATAAACGAAAAGCGGTGCTGAAGCTGTTGTAAACCCGAACGTAATTGAATGCCGCGTTCATGGGCATTTATATCCAATCGTTCATCAATTAAAACGCGTAATGCCTCTGTGGCTACAGCACAGGCTAATGGATTACCACCATAAGTACTACCGTGCTCGCCGGGTTTTATGGTAAGCATAATTTCATGAGATGCTAATACTGCACTTACGGGTAATGTACCTCCACTTAACGCTTTACCTAAAATTAAAATATCCGGCTTAACCTGTTCATGGTCACAGGCCAGCATTTTACCGGTGCGGCATAAACCGGTTTGAATTTCATCAGCAATCCACAAAACATGGTTTTTAGTACAGAGTCTTCTAATTTCAGATAAATAACCTTCATCCGGAACTATAACACCTGCTTCGCCTTGAATGGGTTCTACCATAAATGCAGCCACGTCAGTATGGGAAAGTGCCGTTTCTAATGCTTCAATAGAGTTATATGCAATACGTTCAAATCCTGGCATAAAAGGGCCAAATCCTGAATATGAACTGGGATCATCACTTGAAGAGATTGCAGCCAGTGTACGCCCCCAAAAATTTCCGGCCGCAAATACAATACGGGCCTGATTTTGAGGTACGCCTTTAATATCGTATGCCCAACGTCGTGCAAGTTTTATAGCCGTTTCACCAGCTTCCACACCCGTGTTCATGGGTAATACACGGTCAAAACCAAAACATGCCGTAATGTATTTTTCATATGGGCCCAGTTGATCGTTATAAAAGGCCCTTGATGTTAATGTTAAACGCTGCAATTGATTTGAAAGAGCAGATATGATTCGTGGATGCATATGCCCTTGGTTAACGGCACTGTAGGCTGATAAAAAATCAAAATAACATTTACCATCAACGTCCCAAACCTGGGCACCTTTACCTGTTGAGAGTACAACCGGCAAGGGGTGGTAATTATGAGCACCATATTTGTGCTCAAGAGCTATATAGTCTGCACTGTTCATTGCTCCAAAGGTACAATTAATTATATGTTACGTAGGTTTAAAAACAATTTAAACGTTTATACAGATGCAAAAACGAATATAAAAATTGACACGTTGTAATTAACAATCACATGTTCATCCTTTTATGTTTACGACTTACTATATTCTTAAATTGAAATATAATTTTAACAAAACTTAATTAACGACATGGAGTCATATCAAATTAAATCTGATTTACAAGAACTTTTAGATTCGGATATTCAATTACGCAAAGAATATACAGAATTAAAACGCGCCTTAAGTGATTATAGAAATCAGCTCATCAGCAGAGACGAGGACTGTAAGCGTTTGCAGGTTACTATTGATATTTTAAACACCAAGCTCGTAGTAATGGAGCGCGATAATACAGCTTTTAAAGCGGAATTATCCTCATTAAAAGAAATTCGTGATACGGTAAACGAGCAGCTTGCATCAAAGCAGTCTGAAATAGATGCTGTGATGCAGCGTTTTTCTGTTGTTCAAAACGAATTTGAAGCAGAGCGCAGTCAGTTTAGTGCACAACTTAATGATTTAAAAGCGCGGGCAGAAGCCGAGCGTATTCAGTTGGATGAATCCTGGCAGTTTAGAAATAATCAGCAAATTGAAAAATCAAAATCCGAACTGGAAGCGCTCAAAGCTGAATTTGTAAATATATCCGAACATCGTGAGTTTGAATTAAATGCCCAAATACAACAGTTACAATCACAATTAAGTGTTCAAAAACATGAGCTGGAGGCACAATTAAAGCAAGAATGGTTAAACAAAGAAGCACAATATATTGCGCAAATAAATAATCTTAATGCTGAAAAAAGCAATATCGCAGAACAGTTTAATGCCCAGTTTGCTGCGCTGCAAGAACAGCATGCGTCCATAGTAGAGGCACAGCAGTCGGATGCAAAAACGCAATTTGAGTCTGAAACTTCAGCTTTGATACAAAACTATGAAGAAAAACTATCTCAGGTAGTTATACAAGCAAATACTCAAAATGATAAATGGGCCTTACATTTTTCGCAACAGGAGCAATTTTTAAATAACGTATGCTCTCAAATACAAGGCATCTATGCCGTTATGGGGTTACAATCGCAAGTACACTCAGATGCTGATATTGAAACACGTATTCCGGTAATGTTAAATGAATTAAATGAGGCAACAGCACGTGTGCTTCAATCCTATAATCTTGACAAAGATGCCCATGCTGCCGAAATTCAAAATTTAACGCAATCATTTAATAATGAATTACAAATTGCACAGCAACATACCCATGCAAAACAATCGGGTTATGATGAACTGCTTTTAGACAATACCAGTTTAAATGCTGAATTAGATGCATTGCAGATTGAACAGGTGCAATTAAAAGATCATATAGCGTTACTTACCTTAGAATTAGAGGAAGCCCGAAACATGTCACGTGGTAAAGCACAGGATATACAAGATTTAATAACAGAAAAAAACTTTGAATTTATTGCCCTTCAATCGGAGTTGGCTGCATTGCGTGAGGAAGTAAATATCAATAATCGTGAATATGCCAACAAGCAAAATGAATATATTGCTGCAGAACAACAGTTAAAACAAAACCTTTCAGAATTAGAAGCATCCAATGTATCCTTTCAGCGCGAACATCTAAAACTTTTAAATGAAAAGGATCAACTTGCCAACCAGTTGATTCGCATGAATGAAATTCTATCCGGTTTAAGTCAAAATGTTGAAAGTCAGAACATTAACGTTGATGCCTTACAAGCACACCGTAAAAATGTTATCTTAGCATCAGAATCAGGTGAAATTAAGGACAAATCTCACATGAAAGAACAAATACATGAATTAGTACGTGAAATCGATAAGTGCATTGCATTGTTAGGCGCATAGGCAAATCCTGAATATGAGTGAGAAAAGTATAAAGGTTGAAATAGCCGGAACTCTATTCTCGTTAAAGGTAGCAGAAGAGGATGAAGATAATATTAAGGATGCCGTTGAACTGATAAATGAACGGATACATGATTTTGAAAAAAATTTTTCCGTTTGTGATAAAAAAGAAGTGTTATCTATGGTACTCCTCCAGCTTGTTTCCCAGCTTTACAAAAAAGCCCGACTCAGTGAACAGGAGTTATCACACTTAAAAGAACTTTTTACTGATGTTGCACTGATGTTAAATTTACATCAGCAGGCAATTCAGCGCATAGACAATCCAAGTTGATTTTAACGTACGTCTAAAAAAAGACGTATATGAATATCTTTTTAACATTTACATTAATTGCCTGCGTGGCATTATTAGTAGGTTTAGTTATCGGGTATTTTCTCGGTGGCAGTAAATTAAATCGTAGCGCCCGACGAAAAGCCCAAAGCCTTATAAAAGAATCTGAACTAAAGGCAGATGCGCTTAAAAACGACAAGATTCTTCAGGCCAAGGAAAAATTTCTTCAATTAAAGTCCGATCATGATAAACAGGTGCATGAAAGGCAGTCTCAAATGCAACAAGCTGAAGCCCGTATTAAAAATAAGGAAAGCGACCTCAATCGAAAAATTGAGGATGTAAACCGAAAAGATCGCGAACTGGAGCAACAACGTAACCAATTAGCTTCCCAATGGGACACCTATAAAATTAAAAGTGATGAAATCGAAAAAGCACACCGGCACCAAGTGGATATGCTTGAAAAAATTAGTGGATTAAAAGCCGATGAGGCCAAATTACAATTGGTAGAATCAATAAAATCCGAGGCTAAAACACAGGCCATGGGGTATATCAAAGAAATTCAAGACGAAGCAAAATTAACGGCAAATAAAGAGGCTCGAAAAATAGTTTTACAAACTATACAGCGTGTGGCTACCGAAACGGCTGTTGAAAATGCCATTTCCGTATTTCATATAGAAGGTGATGAAACCAAAGGACGCATCATAGGCAGAGAAGGCCGAAACATACGTGCATTGGAAGCTGCTACCGGAGTAGAAATTATAGTGGACGATACCCCTGATGCCATTACGCTTAGCTGTTTTGACCCTATTAGACGTGAAATTTGCCGTTTGGCTTTACATCAACTGGTTACAGACGGTCGAATTCATCCGGCGCGAATTGAAGAGGTTGTTGAAAAAACCAAACGCATGCTGGAAGAGGAAATTATAGAAACCGGTAAACGTACATGTATTGATCTTGGTGTACATGGCTTACACCCCGAACTGATTCGTGTGGTTGGACGCATGAAATACCGTTCATCGTATGGTCAAAATTTACTGCAACACAGCAGGGAGGTTGCTAATTTATGTGCCATTATGGCCAGTGAAATGGGTTTAAATCCAAAGCTTGCAAAACGTGCAGGTTTATTACATGATATTGGTAAAGTGCCTGATGATGAACCCGAATTGCCACATGCGCTGTTAGGTATGAAGTGGGCAGAGAAGTACAAAGAAAAACCTGAAGTTGTTAATGCAATTGGCGCACACCACGATGAAATTGAAATGACCAGCCTCTATGCACCTATTATACAAGTATGTGATGCCATCAGCGGGGCACGACCCGGCGCACGCCGTGAAATGGCCGAGCAATATATCAAACGTTTAAAAGATCTGGAGTCTCTGGCTTCCGGATTTGATGGCGTTGAAAAGTCGTATGCGATACAGGCCGGTCGTGAAGTACGTGTAATAGTATCCAGTGATAAAGTTACCGATGCACGCGCAGAGCAAATGGCTTTTGAAATTGCTCAAAAAATTCAAACGGACATGACTTATCCGGGACAAGTAAAAGTAACTGTAATTCGTGAAGTTCGTGCCACCGGAATTGCCAAGTAAGTTTGGATTTTCAGAATTTGGGTTTTTACCCGAATTGGAACAGGGCCTGCAAAGCATGGGTTATAAAACACCTACGCCCATACAAACACAGTCTATTCCTGTTATTTTATCAGGCAAGGACATTGTAGCTTGTGCGCAAACCGGAACCGGAAAAACAGCGGCATTTTTACTTCCGCTTATACAACATATTCTAAGTGCTGAAAAACGCCACTTAAATGCATTAATTATTGCACCCACGCGTGAATTGGTACTACAAATAGATCAGCAAATTGATGGTTTGGGCTACTTTTGCGGAATAAGCTCTATTGCCATATACGGTGGAAACGATGGTGTAGTATGGTCACAGCAAATGCATGCGCTAGAGCAGGGTGCTGACATCATTTGTGCAACGCCCGGTCGCTTAATGGCTTTAATGCAATCTGGTAAAATTGACTTTAGTAATTTAAAACATTTGGTATTAGATGAAGCCGATCGCATGCTCGATATGGGTTTTATTGATGATATTAAGAACATAGCCTCTAAATTACCCAGCACGCGTCAAACAATTTTATTTTCTGCTACAATGCCGCTTAAAATCCGGCAATTAATCGGTCAAATTTCAAAATCTCCGCAACTTATAAATATTGCCGTTAGCAAACCTGCTGAAGGTGTTAAACAATTGGCATTTAATGTTTACGAAGCTCAAAAGCCCGACGTTTTAACTTTACATTTAAAACAATATACCTCAGATACGATATTAATTTTTTGCAGTACCAAAGAAGCGGTAAAGCGCTTAGAACGTGAACTGCTAAAACAGCAATTTACGGTTCAGGCATTTCATTCAGATCTTGAGCAATTGGAGCGTGAACGCGTGATGCGTGCCTTTAAGTCAAAACAACTACAAATTTTAATTGGAACCGACATTTTATCGCGGGGTATTGATGTTGAAGACATAGGCTTGGTTATAAATTATACAGTACCACCCGATCCCGAAGATTATATTCATAGAATAGGCCGAACGGCACGAGCCGCAAAACAAGGCACAGCAATAACCTATATTGCACCCCATGAACAACGTACATTTTTTAAAACCGAACAGCTTATGGGTATGGAAGTTGAAAAACCTAATCTACCAGCAACGTTTGGAGAAACACCCAAGTATGAACCAGAGGTAAAACACCAAAGAGGTACTGTAAAAACAAATTCTTTAAAAAAACCGTTTCGTAAACCTTTTAAAAAACACTAAAGCTATAGTGTTTTAATGGGTTATATTTTTTAGTGTTATAATGTAGCGATGTCTTTTTGGGTTCTTTAATTTATAAAATAGTGTTGCGTATAACGTTCTCGGGCTTGGCGAAGGTGGCGATTTTCACCACAAATGTTGATGCGGAGAACCAAACTTTGATTAACCAAAATGTGTCTGCGGAGAACTGAACC
>RFNG01000092.1 GCA_009927275.1 Sphingobacteriia bacterium
CCGCCGTTTCCTGAATTTCCACCCAGTCCTCCGCCCACGCCGGCACCATTGCCTCCGGTATTTACAGATTGACCGTTTTTAGAACTGTTGTCAGTTCCCCCCGCGCCACATCCCCGCCGCCGCCGCCGGCTATGATGTAGGGTACATTTAAATTATCACAACAAAACTTCCACCACCACCGTGTAACGAAGCTCCCTGCTGTCCAACTAATATTTTAAAAACGGTTCCTGCGTTAAGATTAAAACTGCCCGTAACGGAGGCCCCTAAACCTCCGCTAACAGATGCATTACCCCCTTGCGCACCAAAAACTTCTATTCGGTATAATCCGGTAACCGGCACCGTCCAGGTTTGAATGCCGTTGTTAACAATTACCGCATTACTCAAACTGCCAGCCGCATAAGCGGTATTAACCTGTGTTTGGTTGGGCCCAGAACTACCGGTTGCGCCACAGGTTGAAAATGAATATGTAATGAGTTGCGATTTGCTGCTTAAAAATAATCCTGAAATAAATAAAACTGTAAAAAAATGTTTCATGGTGATACGAATTTACAAATTAAAAGCCTTTAAATAAATTGATTTAACATCCTTGTAATACATGCAGATATTTAAAGTATATCTATATTTGTTACTATGAGAACAAAATATTTTGCTTGGTTTTGCCTAACTATTTCCCTTTTTACAATTAATGCACAGCAACCCGGAGATACTATAAAAATTCAAGGTTTCAGATACGGCAGCAACACACGCGATACCAGTCTCATGTTTCCGGCTTCAAACCTAAATTTTGAAAAAATTATATTAAAGTACAACATGCGCTGCAAAAACGGCCTAGTTTCAAATCAGGCTAACCCCAATCAGGGTTGTGGTGAATGGGATTATTCGTGCAATACCTTTATTGTAGATTCCTCAAGTATAGAGCAAGAACAGGCTAGTACGCCCCAATATTTGGTTTCAAACTTTAGCGGTACCACATTTCCTATTGCGTCCATAGTACCTTATAATTATTATATTCAAACGCACACTTTGGTGAACCTAGCTGGCATTACCAGCGAAACACAATATACTTTAGGTACGGGCGCTGTAAATTTAAACGGTATTTTAAACGGTTCTCAAAAATCGGGTAAACTTTTGGTGTTTTATTCTGCTGCCGATTTACAGGCTGCGGGACTTACTGCCGGACCTATACAAGGTTTAATGCTTTTCAATACTGGAAATGCAGGATTGCTTAACTTTTTTAAAGTAGCAATACAGCAAACAACACTTTCAGCCACTTCGCCATCGCTTATTCCGGTAAGCGGATTTACATCCTGCTTTCAAAATCATTACGCATTTGTTAATGGTCCAAACCGTATTCAATTTGCAACTGCTTTTAATTGGAACGGCAGTAGCGGCTTATGGGTTGAGTTTTCATTTACCAACAGTACACCCAACACTGCCATTACATTAGCAGGCTCAAATTCTAGTTCTGTACAAAGTTTTTACTCCCAAAACGGCTATGCTGCAGATTTTTCAGCAGGTGGCCATAGCACGTTGAGTTTAAATGCTGCAAATACCATTTCAAATGAAATTACCATTGCCTTTTGGGCTTTTGGAAATGCTTCCTATTTACCCGCAAATACATCCATAGTATATGGCACTCCCGCCAATTCCAGTGACCGCCACTTAAATATACATTTACCCTGGAGTAACAGTAGTATTTATTTTGATTGTGGATATAGTGCTGGAAATTTTGATCGAATAAACAATGCCGCACAACCTGCCGATATAGCCGGACAATGGAATTACTGGGTATTTACAAAAAATGCCGTTAGTGGCGATATGAGTATTTATTTAAATGGTGTATTATGGTTTAGCGGCACTGCAAAAACCAAGCCCATCGTAATTCAAAACGTGCTATTGGGTAAAGACCTGCAATTAAACAACAATTATAAAGGTTTAATAAAAGAATTTAGCATTTGGAATAAAGCATTAAGCCTGTCGGACATTCAAAACGGCATGCGTTTAAGTATTACCAATCAGCACCCTCAATACGCTAATTTGATTGGATATTACCCGTTAAATGAGGGAACAGGTTTAGTAATAAATGAACAAAAAAATACCCTCAGTGCAACGGCCACTAACATACAATGGCAATTTGAACGCGGCTCAAAACTGCAATCATCTTTTACCGGCTTTACTAACCGACCTAATATTCGTTTTTTACGCGGCACATATACCATAAATACATCCACTGTAAGCGCTTTAGATTCAGTTATCAGAAACCCCTCCATTGTTCAACAATTTTCAATACAATCAAATGCCACCGTACAACCTATGGCTCACGATGCAATTATTACAATTAATACCTTTACGTTGCATGCAGCAAAACCAAGATATGTATATGATGCAGAAACCGGCGTCGTAACTGCTACCCTTGCTACGCCAAGCAACAGTAATTTAATTATACCCAGTTTAAATTACATCCGGCGCTTTCCCTATTACAATGAAATTATGTCTTTTGTAACCCCATACGGTAAAGGATTGGATATGGGCATAAAAGGCAAAACCTGGCTTTTTGACGTAAGCGATTTTGCGCCCCTGTTAAAGGGTAAAAAACGATTATTAATGACCATGGGCGGCGAGTATCAAGAACAAATGAATCTTGAATTTTGGTTTATTGTGGGCACAGCGCCGCAGCCCGTTTTACAATACCAGCAATTATGGCAAGGCGGCGCGCGCTGGGGCGGTCCCGGCATTAGCAGTATCATTAATAATTCGCGTTTTGCCCCCACCACATTAACAGTACACCCACAGGCACAGTATGTTAAATTACGATCTACTATAACCGGACATGGTGCCGAAGGTGAGTTTCATCAAAACGGAGGTTTAATAACACATAAACTTAACATTAACGGCGGTGCAGATGAGTTTACCTGGAACATAACCGAACTTTGCGGCGATAATGTTGTATTTCCACAAGGTGGAACTTGGGTTTACGATCGCCAAGGCTGGTGCCCCGGAAAACCCTCTAAACTAAAAGAGTTTGATGCAACCACCTATTGCAGCCCGGGAAATACACTTAGTATTGATTATCAGTGCACCAATCCGCCAAACCCCTCTGGCGATTACCGCTTTATTGCTGCGCATCAACTTATTAGCTATGGTGCCCCCAGCTTTAGTCTCGATGCTCGTATTCTTGAAGTACGTAAACCTAATGATTTAGTTGTGTATTCTCGTAAAAACCCGGTTTGTCTTGAACCTGAAATTCTTATTCAAAATTCAGGCAGTACCGCAATACAACAGATTGTATTTGAATATTGGGCAAATGCAAGTGTCAGTAAAGAAACATTTACCTGGACCGGAACCCTAAACCTGAGAGATACAACCAGTGTACGTTTACCCATTGGAAATTTATGGAAAAACGCACCCCTTACATCTGCAACCAATACTTTTCAAGTTAAAATATTATCCGTAAATCAAACCATCGATCAGTATGCGCCAAACAATCGCTACCAAACTACATTTAGCATACCCGACCGTTGGCCAAATGATATTATTATTGAAGTAAAAACAAATAACAATCCTTTAGATAATACCTACGAATTATTAGACGCCAGCGGAAATTTAGTGGCTGGTGTAAGCCCACTATTACTGCCAAATAATGTATACCGTGATACCTTTAATTTGGATGGCTGCTATACAATTCGGGTAAAAGACTTGGGTGGAGATGGCCTCTCGTGGTGGGCAAATTCTGGACAAGGCACAGGCTTTGTTCGTATTAAAAACATACAGGGAAATTTACTTAAAGCCTTTAACTCTGATTTTGGAAGTGGTTTTGAATACCAGTTTACAACCCAAGATTTAACCGGCATTTACACTAAACCACAATATTCTGTATTAATTTATCCCAATCCTTCTCATGATTTTATAAATGTTCTATCTCAAGATCGAATTGTAGATTATGTTGAAATCTTAGACGTATTAGGACGCCGTGTTGTAAATCAGGAGTTTAATAAAAATGCTGGGGTAATTCAAGTTAAACATTTACCTCGAGGTACATATATGGTTAAAATAAATGCTGCTGGTGAAAGCACTTTGCATAAATTAATTTTACAGTAAAAACTAATTTTATTTTCTGCCAAATAATTTCAATAGCATGTTATTTCATGCATCAGGCACATGCCGCTCAACAAGCGCTTGTAATTTATCTAAAGACTCTTGCCAGCCTAGGTAACACATTTCAATAGGAATAGCACTAGGTATACCCTCTTGCGTTACGGTAATGTTTGTGCCACAAATTACGTTATTTAAAACAACGGTAGTCCGCATTTCACCCGGTAAAGCAGGATCATCAAATGTATCAGTATATATTAAACTTTCATTTGGCTTAATTTCTAAAAATGTGCCACTAAAACTATGTATTTTATCCGTGGAAAAATTAATAAATGCCATTGCATAGCGTCCTCCTTGTGTAAAATCAAATTGATGTATTTTACAAATAAATCCTTTTGGCGGCAACCACCAAGCCATAGCATCTGAATTGGAAAATGCTTTAAACACCTTTTCAGGTTTGGCGCTAAAAACGCGATGTAAACGAATGCTATTGGATTTCATATTCAAATTTAAAATTTAGACTTTTAAATAATGCCACTTATTTTTTAAAATAATCTTATAATATTCCACATTATGAAATAACAAGACTACTACTTGTAATAAAAAAACCAAAAAAAATTAAAAACCAGTACCACTTCAAATTATCTTAAGAAAATAGCAAGCGATGACGTAAAATTGAAAATTCTTTTTGCATTAACAATTGTCGGTATAGAATTTAATACCTCCCTACTCAGGCAAAACGTAAACCTTTCACTTAAAATAATAAAATAAAAAAAGCCAACCTTATAAAAGATCAGCTTAAAACCGGTAATTGAAATACAGATTATTTATCTAAACGCACATTAATGGCGTTAAGACCTTTTTTACCATCCTGAACCTCAAAGATTACTTTGTCGTTCTGATTAATTTCATCTTTAAGACCTGAAATGTGAACAAAGATGTCTTTGCCATCGCTTTCTGACACAATAAATCCGAAACCTTTGGTAGGATTAAAAAATTTAACAGTTCCTTTTAACATAAAAATTTGCCTCTGCATGTTATACATTTTTCATTACCAGAAGCTATGTAACGAAAAGCGGACGTAAGGGCTGTTCACCTACTGAACATTAAAAAACACATTTACGACACTATAAAGGTAATTAATTATAAGCGATTTGGCAAATTGCTATTATTTAACAGGTGCTGATTTAGGTTTCCTTAACATCATCCATAAACCAATACCAATAAAAGGCAGGCTTAAAATTTGTCCCATATTAAGGGGTAACTGATCTTCAAAGGATACCTGGTTTTCTTTTAAAAATTCAGTTAAAAAGCGTTGCATAAACAACAATACACAAAATAAGCCAAACATAAAGCCTTGTTTTAATTGCTGACGATATTTAAGCCAAAGTATAAAAAACACAATAAACAATATCACGCAATACAAGGCTTCGTAAAGCTGAGAAGGATGCCGGGGATGTGCCGGATCAATCCGTTCAAAAATAAAACCCCAAGGTAATGTGGTAATATTACCAATAATTTCACTGTTCATTAAATTTCCAAGTCGTATTAAAGCCCCTGCAACAGGTACAACAATAACCATACGGTCAAAAAGCCATAAATACGATTCTTTAAATTTACGACCATATAAAAGCATTGCTATAATAATACCAATAGCTCCTCCATGAGAGGCTAAACCCCCTTCATACACTTTTAATATATTAAGTGGATGCGATAGATACCCTTCCTCAATTAAAAACCCGTCGGCGTCATAAACATCAAAAAATGGTCCATAAAAAAAACAATGCCCCAAGCGGGCCCCTATAACGGTACCAAAAATGATATACATTGTAAGGCGATCAAGCTGTTTGGTAGGTCGGTGTTCGGCTTTAAAAATTATACCCATAATATATGAGCAAATTAAAAAGCCGGCCGCCCAGCATAAACCATACCAGCGCAAAGGCCAATGGATTCCAGGTATGGTTAATAAATCCGGAGAGGGATTCCAGTGAATAAATACACTTGTCATATTATAATGGAGTTAAGGCTGATTGTATGGATAATGCGGTTGCTTGAAACTGCGCAGGCGTAAATGTTGGTTTAGGAGCTCTGAAATCACAGTCTTTTATGCTGTTTATGGGTATTAAATGAAGGTGGGCGTGCGGCACTTCCAGTCCAATAATATGTTGGCTAACTCTATTACAGGGTATAACTTTTGCAATAGCTTGCGCTACGCGAAAAGCTTCTTGCATAATACTAAAATACTGCGATTCGGGTAAATGATGCCAAATGTCTATTTCCATTTTAGGAATTACTAATGTATGTCCAAGACGTAACGGAAAAGCATCCAGTATGGTAATGCAAGATGCGTTTTCTGAAATTTTATAGGCATGTATTTCACCGGCTATAATTTTGGTGAAAATACTTTTCATAGTTATAAAGAAATAGAGAGTACTTCAAATTCAAGCGTGCCGGCTGGCACTTTAACCTCTACCCGATGTCCAACTTTTTTACCCAATAGTGCTTTTCCAATAGGTGAATCAACAGAAATTTTACCGGCTTTTAAATCGGCTTCATTTTCCGCAACCAGGGTATACGACATTTGAGCCGATGTTTTAATATTTTTTATTTTAACGGTGGTAAGTATACTTGCTTTACTTAAATCAAGCTTAGATTCGTCCACAATACGAGCATTGGCAATAACCTCTTCTAACTTTGCAATACGAACCTCTAAAAGCGCCTGCGCCTCGCGGGCCGCATCATATTCTGCGTTTTCGCTTAAATCACCTTTTTCACGTGCTTCAACAACAGCCTGTGTTGCCGATTTTCGTTCAACTACTTTTAAATGATGCAATTCATCTTTAAGTTTTTGCAAACCCTCTTGTGTATAATACCCCACAGACTGTGACATAAAAAAATGCTAAAAGAGAATTTACTTAGAGGTTAATGCGAAAACCAAACGAGTGGATTCCCGAAAACGGATTGGTAGTACGGTATGAATAATCTAAACCAAATGTAGAGTGTTTTTCATTAAACGGTACTTCAATAGTTATACCTACAGCTGGTCCCGTAAGGGCAGTGCGACGGGTATCAACAGATCCAATACCTTCTTCGTAATAATATCCGCCACGCAGCATAAGCATTTCATGCCATGCATATTCAAGACCTAACAAGCCGTTATCATAGGTAAATGAATTTGAAGTAAATGTGCCGTTAAATGTTAATCGGTTATGTTTATGTGCCTCGGTAGAGTCCCAGTGCAAATATAAATCGTACGAGGCTCCAATGTTTACCATGGTTGGTAGTTCAAATGCTCCAGACCGGTTATTTACAGTCATTTCATAATTACCTGTAAATGCATTTACAGATGTTTGACGTGTTAAACCGTCACCTCTGTAGCTCATTTTAGGTCCCCAGTTTTTTAAAGCTATACCTACATGTATATTATTGTACTTGCCGGTATGATACTGTATGCCGGCATCAAGCGCTACCCCTTTTGCTGCTGCATTAGGAATCTGCTCGTTAATAACCTTCATATTAATACCGCCGTAAATATTATCAGAAAACATTTTAGCATACGACAAGCTTATATTATAAAAACTTGGATTATAATAGCCTAAACCGCCTTCGGGCATTTCTTCGGTGGTAATATCTATTTTTCCTGCATCAATGGCCACAACTCCAAAACCGATACTTGAAGTTTCACTTAAGCCCTGCGTGATTCCAAAAGTGTTTATATTTATGTCAGTACCCATTAACCATGCCGTTCTGTTGAAAAGCACTTCGGTATTTCTTGTAAATGCGGTACCTGCCACATTTAAAAACTGAGCTTCAAGCCCCATAGCTTTAGCTGAATTAGAACCCACCATACCCATATTTCGGGTATATGGATTTATTAACAGCTGACTTGCGCCGGCCTGCCCTACGCGTTCCGGATTACCCGATTTAGCGTAATGTAAAGCTAAAAGCAGTGAACAGGTTATAAGAATGGATGTTTTTGACATGGTGTTTGCTTATATCGTTAATAATTTTGAACGTCTAATGGGCGCATAATTCCAAACCACTTAAGTATTTTTTCACCCAAAGGTTTACCATCACTTTTAAATGCCTCTATATGAAAAATATATAATCCGCTGGCTACTGAAATATTGTTTTGGTTTTTTAAATCCCACTCCACATAATTAAGGTATTTACCTTTTTTAATATCATCGCCACCACCTGTTGAACCGGAATATTGATTTTCTTGTCCGCTTACATCGCGCTTAATGGTACGAATTAATGTGCCATTCATGCTAAATATTTTAATGGTACACATATTGGGTAGGTTAGTAATGCGTACCCTATTATCAGAACGGTTTTGTTCATAGGATGAAGAGCCATAATATGGATTAGGAACAATTTTAATTCTATTAAGCGCATTTTCGGCAACATTAGTATCGTTTGTAATGGTAGCTAGATCCTTAGTACTGAAACTATACATCGGAAAGTTGTTATTTTTTGAACTGAGCGAATCGCGATCTTTAGTTAAATACCGTTTAATTTCGGAGCTGTTTTTACTATTTGCAGAAACCAATTTATTAAAGGTTGCATAAGGCTGATTCACTGACGTATAATCTAAAACTCCAGAATAGCCATAACGGTAGGGTTTAGAAACATTTATTTGAATACGAACCTCCGAAGGCATTTGTGAAGGATTTACAAATTCTTTTCCGCTACGTACCATCGGCATAGAAACCCACATAATTTCACGTTCAATAGCACTAAAAGGTGCTAAACCGGCACCGTTCATACTGCCGGAGCTTTTGAGTACAGTTGAGCTAAAGAAACCATTTAAAATATACATTAAACGTTCGGCTTTATCATAACGACCTACGTAATTGGGCTTATCTTTTAAGGTATCAGACCAAGGGAACGTTGGATTTTCCCAAAATTTACCTGTCATGGTATTTCCGGAAAATACATAGATAAAGTGTTTTCCACCCATCGCATAACTGAATGGGGAATTCAAGCTTGAAGTAGGATTCCACATCATGTCATTGCCTCGGTTTTCTTTTTGATAACTGTCTTCACCAAATGCCATATTTAAACGCTCACCCGTTTCGATGTTAATTGCATATCCGGGAAACCAACCCATGCCCGTTTTTGAGGTAACATTGGCATCGGCTAAAACAACACCGGGATCATCCTCTGTTTTTCCATTTTTATCTACGGACTTGTGTTTACGGGGTGAAAAGTAAATGGCATGATTTTCACTCAATTGTGATTTTTCTTGCATTTCTAAAACCGGACAACGGGTCCATTTACTTTGGTCTTTTGTTAATACAACCAAAACACTGCTTAATTTTCGTAAATCACAATTATTATTATTGGGTGTGCTTTGGGTATTTTGGTTTGCATAAACCTGTTTTAAATAATCATCCTGTGCCCATGCTTTACCGTTAAATCCTGGACCGCAGAAAATACGAGCCGGATTACCGGTTGTATTTGCGCTTAACGCCACATACGAAGCGCAGAGTGCATAAGGCGCCCAAGTGCCGTTTAAAATTTTAGCATACTGTTTATTAGGATCATAAAAGGCAACGATTTTATTTTCATTGTCTTTTTTATAAAACGCATCTTCAAAGCCATCTGTTTTATTGGTACCCGAAAGTATCCAGTTTAACGGCGATTCACCATCATTGTCACGTATTGCATTTAACCAATTACTTTCACCATCTTTATAAACAAGCGAGGCGCCAATAAAACTACCGGATTTAGGTCCCGCATAATTTGAATCTGCAGTTAACAATGAAAAATCAGTAAACGCATTTACGCGTTCGCTTGGGTCTGGTGTTTGTTTAATAGAAATAGAAATACCCAATTCTGGTATGATGTACTCATTAGCTACTTTAACCGTTTGGTAAAAAGCTTCTCCGGTTTTTATTTCGTTTGGATAATAGTACTTTTTATTGATTTTATCATATAATTCCCAACTTGTGCTATCCACATTTAAACTACCTAAAATACCATTGTACTTTACAGTTGCATTGTTGGTTCCGGTATTTCTGGCAAAAGCATTAATTGAATCCACTGGCGATTTGGAACTTACGCGGTTTCTGATAAACTTAAATTCAAATTCACTACCTTTTACATTTAAGGGGTCAACAACTTTTATATCTAATGGACCTTGACCAGCTTCATATTGAAGTTCACGCACTACGCCACTGCTACTATTTAATATTTTTGCTTCTGTTTCTTCAGTTAATGTAAGTAAATTACCTCCATTTCCCTGACCTTCTATGCGCGTAATTTTTGGACTGGAACCAAATACACCGTTTACGATGGTTCCAAAATTTTCAGCCTCGGTATTATGTGGTGTACCTGCTGCACGCTTAATTTTACGTCCCTCTAAGTAAGGTTTTTTCTGGCCAAGCGAGTTGGCTGATGAACTGGCAGAAGGCGGTACATCTTGTGCATACGGTAGATATTCATTATAAGCATAAGCCACTGAAACAAAGTAATACTGTTTATGGTTAATTAAACTTCTGTTGGAAGACGCGGAAAAGGCATCTTCAGTAATTCTAAACACAGATTTAATACCGGCATCAGCACCATCCACTTTAATTTTGGGCACATAACCACCAACGTTATTATCCATTTCAAAATTTATTAAACGGCCTTTGCCATTTTCTAAATCACACTGAAAAACAGGTACTGCTTTGGTGGGATCACTTAAATCTGTTGATGTCACCTTATCGTCTTTTACCTGATATACTATGTACCCTTCAAAGCGGTATTTTTTATCTGGATTACTTAGTTTTGGGTTATTTGAAGTTGGATCTGATAAAATTGATATATCCTCTTCCTCGTAATCGTTATTATATAATTTATAATTGTTGGATTTTCCTTTTTGGTTCGTTAAATAAAAAATCAGTTCGCCATCCATTTCCTGAATTGTCATATCGGGTGCTTCTGGACCATCTAATAATTTAAAACAATTGTCAAATAAGGCCTGAGCTTTGTCATCTGCAGAAAATAATAATTCCAAAGATTGAATATTACCTCCTTTGTTAGGACTTTGAGCCCAAGGCATACCAAAAGTAATTTCGTTAACCGCGCCTGGTTTTAATGTAAATGGACCTGCCGACTGTAAAAAACGACGATCACCGGGCAAATTACCTGAACCTTTTTCAGTCCAACCGGTACCGGCAACGGGATTACCATCGTATACAAAGGTTGAGGGTAAAGTACCGCCATATGCATTTCCGCCTGTGGTAAAGAACGAACCGTCTTTCCATTTGCCGGTCATATAATTATAATAATGTATGGCAATGTCTGGATTCGTGGTTTGGGGCGGAAAGGCACCTATATTATTATTATAATAGGTAAACCGGCTCATTTGAATGGTTTCTCCAACTTCATCAGTAATACCATCCTGGTCGTTATCTATTCCATCACCCTTACCTGTTAGTGCATCGTAGTCCGCCAATGGTCCTTTAAAAAAATCACAACCTAATGCGGGTGGAAAATCCAGATAGCCATTAACACCGCTTGCCGTTTCATCATAGGCATCTGCATTATAAATATATCCCATACCGCGACGTACATCACAACCTACATAATCATCTAAATAATACCCTAAATCTGCATCGTTCCAGATTGTAAAATAGGTGTTATTTAACTGAAAAGAAGACCGGTTAAAAATTTCATAACTGTAAAAGGTCATGTTGTTAATTTCATCATTGGTTTTAAATGCAAAGGCTTGCGCACGAACCTCCACGCCAATAGGAACACCTTGTGTTTCGGTATGTATACCGCCGTTATCATTAAAAACCCAAAACAAGGTATAATCTCCAAACAATTTGGTTTTACAAAAGCCTAAATTGTCTTTTTCAGCTTTGTTTTCTACATCATAAGCTGGATAATCACCTGCAGTTGGATCGTATAAACCATCACTGTTAACATCTGTAAAAGGCGCTAAACGGCGTCCCAATCCCAAACTAACATCTCCATTACCTGGCCAGTTTAATATGTTTGGAGTAACTACTTTATTAGTAACAAAATTGTCAACTTCTGCTCTGGATATAGTAAAAATTTCATCGTATTTAGAACAAATTTCTGAGTTTACAGAAGCATTCGTTGTATCTAAGGGTCCGGGCCAAAAATCAATACCATTTTGACGATAGGTCATTGCCGCAACCTTTAATTGCCCGCCAGCATCCAAACCACCCAACCATATGGATCCTGCAAAACTTGAGGAAACCCCTACATTACGATTTGAAACTGCAGGAATATAATAATAAGCATTGTTGTTTCCATTTAAATCCCACCACATATCGCCACCACTGTAAATAATGGTACGCACGTTGTTAAGCCAAAGTTCTTTACTGGCTTTAGGCGACGAACAATTTGCAAGTACACGCATGCCTGCAGAGCCGGAGCTTGCTGAGGAAATACGTTCTGAGCCAACTTTTTCATGGGCAAATAAAGATGCCGAAGTAAAGAGGGCAAGGGCAATTGATTGTAGTGTTTGAGTTCTCATATTAATTCAATTAAAATTCAAATAATAATCCTAATCTAATTTGTCGTGGTAAACTGTAATTACCGGGAGTATTCATACGAATATTATACATATCGGTAAAGGCCTGCACACTATTAGCCAGTGCCAACGCAGCCTGTGCCTGAACAGAAGTTAAATATCCATCATCATCCGGAGCACCCGTATAGTTATATACGCCCAATACATTTTTAGTATTAAATAAATTTAATACTTGTAAATAAATATTAAGGTTTGCACGTTTTTTATTTTCATCATCTTCTTTACCCCATGTTAATGGTACATTTTTATCAATCCTTAAGTTGGTACGAAATGCCCAAGGCTTAGATGAACCGTTAATTTGTCCGATGATACTTGAACGCGCGTTTCCGTTAAGCGGAATTGCGGTATTCCAACGCGTATAGGGTGTACCTGAACCTAATAAAAAGGATAAATTAAATCCAACATCTGATAAAAACTGCAGCGTTTTGCCAGCTTCTGTTGTAAAAGATGGGCCTTTGTAGTCTTTTTTAGAACCAAATCGGTAATCATAATTTAACACTAAAGAATGACGCTGGTCAAAGTCTAAGGGCTGTAAAATACGAATATTAGGTTGTCCAGATGATGCTAAATTTGCACCGGAATTGGCATTAGAACCCGATCCTTCAGCAAACTGTAAGGTATAATTGAAATTGATTCGTGAACCGCCCGTTCTTCGGAAATCAAATGCAAATGAGAGCCCTTTTACCGTTGAAAAATCGATATTGTCGTACATTATATAATTT
This sequence comes from Sphingobacteriia bacterium, assembly GCA_009927275.1. Lineage (GTDB taxonomy): Bacteria > Bacteroidota > Bacteroidia > B-17B0 > Aurantibacillaceae > Aurantibacillus. Next base: position 13,372 of record RFNG01000092.1, read on the forward strand.
TTAGGATAGGCGCCAACCACAATACGCTGATTAATTAAATTGCGGTTTTCTTTATAAAAGGATGAAATCGTGATGGAAGCATTTTTACGTTCGTTTAACACCTGTGAAAAACCCAATTCATAATCGGTTGTTAATTGTGGGCGTTGATTGGGGTTTGTAATTAATGGCGTAGTACTGGATGCATTCATAAAATAATAATCCAGAGGGCTTATAGCAGAATTGGTTGGTCGCTGTGAAAGTTTATCGTAATGGGCAAAAAAGTTTGCAACATCGGATATGGGAAACGAAAAACCAATACGTGGCATGGGAATTACAGCTGCTACATAATCGGTAAAGGCATTAGCCGACATTTTTTCGTTGTAATCGGCATTTGTTTTATATAAAGGAATGGGTCTGCCATCCGAGGATGCAATTAAATTGGGATCTGAAATTTCTGTACCCTCTGCATTAAACCAGCGATCGCCCACACGGTAACCTTTAATGGCTACGGGGCTTTTATTACCGGCAGGGTTTTGCGCCACATAAACGGCTGCATTTGAGGCCGTCATTTGAGCCGGAATATTTTGACTAAAATTTTGTGGCAAACTCATACTAGCTAAATCTTTAACCCCTGCTATTTGATGCAGCGCATATTTGTCTACCAATACGGGCTGATTTGCATCGTAACGATCTACACGTAAACCAACTAAAAATTTAATGTCTTTAAAATCAAATTTGTCCATTACATATACGGCTGAATATAATGGCACAAACGAACCTATAGGTAAAAGTTTACGTCCATTTTCATCGTTTTGGTTAAAAAATCATTGATATTGGTTTTTTGTAAACTTAATTTTTTCTGTCGTGTGAATAGCCACTGTAACTTACCAAATTAGTTGCATCCTGATTACCCAAT
>RFNG01000148.1 GCA_009927275.1 Sphingobacteriia bacterium
TTTTTGGGCGATGCCTTCGGCCCGGGCTACTCCGGGCTCGCTTACGCTCGGTTGCCTTTGGCGAACCAAGCCCTGCGTATCCCTATCGCGGTAATAATTGAAATTTATACGGGATGAATATTGCTTATGATTAAGGCGATGCCACTATGTCCTTTAAATTCCTCGTTTCTATAATGCCCAGCATATTTTTGTCATTTTAAATTAACAGGCATCTGTATTTTTAATTTGTTGCCCTAATATAAATTTTACATCCAAAACTCTCGGTTATGGGCTCAGCAACAGGTTTAAAATTTAAAAGGCTATTAAGTGCATTGTCTATATAGTTTTTGGTAACCTTTTGTGGCTCTGCGCCATTATTATCTATTGCGCCGCTGTATCGTATTACCCACTCATTGCCATCTTTCCAAATTATAAAAGCCTGTGGCGTGTGCTGTGCATTAAATTGCTTGGCTACATTTTGGCTGGCATCAAACAAATACGGAAAATTAAATTGTCTTTTACGAGCGGTTGCAGCCATGGCTTTTAAATTTTCATTGTTGTAAACAATTGTATCCATACTGTTAATGGCCAGCAGTGGTACGCCTAATGCGGCATATTTTGTACTTAATGCATTAAATCGTTTAGAATACAGTTTTGCAAACGGGCAATGGTTACAAGTAAATACTACTATAAAGCCTTTTGCCTGTTTATACTGTGCCAGTGAAACAACCGAGTCTGCACTACAAGGCAATGTAAAGTCACTTATGCGCTGCTGTGTATATTGCCACTGCACTTGCCCCTGTAACTTAAATACAGTTACACAAATTAAAAGTAAAATGTAAGGCAAATGCCTTTTTATAGCGGTTTTAATGTTTTTGAAAACGTAGTACACTTTGTAATTTACTAATGTCATCTGTAAGCTCCAGGGTATAAAGGCCCGGTGTTAAATCAGAAATATCAAGGCCCTGGCTTAAATCCGGTTTAGGCAGCATAAGCACTGTTCTGCCAACGGCATCATAAATTTTTGCATAATACAAGCGCGCAGGCGCACCCTTATGTAAAATAGTAATATGCTCGTGTGCAGGATTTGGAAACAACGTGTACACAGGTGCTGTATTATTAATGGATAAGCCTGCAATATTATTAACAACAACAAACTGACCCATCATGCCATCATCTTCATGGTTGGCAAAATGGCAATGGTACATAAAGGGGTGCACTTCATCGGCATAATCATCAAATTTTGCAACAAATGAAACCGACTCACCAACCGGTACAAAAACCACATCTTTCCAGCCCGCCTCATAATTACCAACAGCAGCAGCGCTACCATTACGATCAACAATTTTAAATTCCACATCGTGTATATGAAAGGCGTGGCCAAAAACATTGTTGTTTACAATGGTCCATTTTTCAATGGCATTAAGTTTAACCGATTTATTAATTACATTAATGTTAAATGAGGTGTTGTCAAAATTAAAAGGTATGGGGTTGGGGCCGGGGTTACCGTTGGTAATTTGCAGTGTACGGTTATTTACGGATTGTGCCGCCGTCCAAAAGGTATTTGTAACCAGGCTATTAGGTAAACTTAATACCGGCGTGCCTGTAGTGGCGCCAACTACAATATGCAGTAAATTAAAATCCATATTATTTAACAGGCTGCCAAACTGCCCCGCAGTAGCGGGCTCTCCGCCCGGAAACCCAAATGCCTGGCCTGAATTAAATGCTTTTAAATCTATACTCGATCCCAGGGTTGCCGTACTTAAATCTATTACAATTTCAACCCGCTCACCAACCATAAGCTTAACGCGCGTTACGGGCACAGGGCTGTTTAACAGGCCACCATCATTAGCAATTATATAAAAAGTACGGTTGTCGCTAAATCCTATATTATAACCACGTTCAACCTCGGCATTTAAAATTCGTAAGCGAACCATTTGTTTGGGTAAGGTAACCGAGGCGTTACGCACACCATTACACAGTAAATAATCGCCATAGGCTGTGTTGTTAACCACAAACTGGTTGCTGGCATCAATGCGCCGGCTTGTTAATACCAGTGGTAAATCGTCTTTGCCATACGTTCGGGGTAAGTTTAATGCCGACTCGGCAGAGTCACGCACAATTATAAAGCCTCCAATACCTTTGGTAATGTGCTCAAGGGTCATATTATGCAAATGGGGGTGGTACCAATAGGTGCCGGCATTATTTGTTACTTTCCAATAGGGTTTCCATGTTGTACCGGGGGGTATTACCTGGTGGGGGCCGCCATCCATTACTGCGGGCAAATGCATGCCATGCCAGTGTATAGTAGTGCTGTCATTTAATTCGTTTTTAACATTAAGGTTAACCGTATTGCCTTTTTTAAATAGTAACGTAGGGCCCCAAAAATTAGCATTAATGCCGCCGGTTATGGTTTGCTGTCCCGAAAAAATTTGTTTAAAGGTGTCTTTAACCGCAATATTAAAATTTACCCGCTTAGGGTATCAGGTATCCATAAGGCATTGTATTGCGCTTTAAAAGAAACATTGCAAAGTGTTAAGGCTGTAAATAAAAAAAATGCTTTTAGTGTCATGGCTTAAATGTGCAAATAATATTTTAAAAATTGCGGTATAT
>RFNG01000011.1 GCA_009927275.1 Sphingobacteriia bacterium
TTCGCCTTGTATACCTTGTTCACCTTGTGGACCTAGTGAACCTTGTTCTCCTTGTATTCCTTGAACACCATCTTTTCCATCACGACCAGATTGACCGGGTTTTCCTTCTCTACCATCTCTACCGTCATCGCCTGGATCACCTTTTGGTCCAGTTCCAACAGATGACGAAGTTAAAAAACCCGCAACCTTAATTGAAGTACCATTGTTTAGCATCAATTCAAAAATGCCATTTACTTCATCAAATCCTCCATCTACTGGGTATATTATGGTGGATTTGTCATATTCTTTTGCTACTGGTGTTCTTTGATCACCAACAACAATATCATAACCAACTCCATCATCGGTTTGAATCATATTGAGTGGCGGTTTTGTCAATGCCATAATTTTTTTCCTTTAATTTGACAATCCACAGCAATCAATTCTAGCTACTGTTAAGCTAGTATTAGGTAGCAAAGATTGTGATACTAAAATTAATGTTGTTGTTCCATAATCCAGACGTTCTACTTTGTTTGTGTGAATGCCATTGTAATGAACACCTCCACACACGTAACCCGCTGATGAAGAAAAGATTCCAGCCGCATTTGAACGCCCCCAATTTAGATGCAATATTACATCAACCATCAATTCTGTGCTATGATTGAGCGCAAAAATTGTAGATTGCATTGTGACAACAAAACCTCCAACAAAAAATGTGGCATAAGGGGATGACACACTAGCTAATTTTGCTCTAGGTGTGGCTAGCATTGAGTTTGGCAAATATGCCATTGCTACTGTAGTGGCGTAATTTGCGTACACTAGAGTTTGCACAGTGTTGTAATTATCAAATTTTATGGCATAAATTGCACTTTGCGTTGTAGCTGCTGTCAATCCACCTACTGAATAACCAATAGTATCACTAAGCACACTAGCTGATAACATTCGTTCATTGTACAGTGTTTGCGATAATCTTCCACGTTAAATTAAATTTGATGCTCCAGCACCAACACTACCATAATGTGTAGCAGCACTCAATGTAATTGAATATGTAGATGTAGTAACTGTATTAAAAATTAGTTTTTCAATTACACTAGCATCACCGTAAGTGTAAAGCCCACCAGCGGTATAAGCAGCATCAGACGAAAATGTAGTTGTACAACGATTTCGTAGTGCTTCAGTATTCATAATTTGAACAGCAACAGAATCGTTTGTAAATGAAATTGCCTCAATTGTACTCACAATATTTGTAGTAGATTTACCACCAATTACAAACGCATAATATATATTATGTGCAGATGATGAATAGTATTTAGGTGTACTCAATGAGGATACAACAGAAGTGTTAGTCAACAGTGTAGAGTAATCTAATTTTTGAACATATGATACAACTGTACCATCAAATTGCTTACCACCTATAATATATCCAAATGTTGAACATGAGGCATTACACATCCAAACTACAGCAACTTGTAATGTCGCACCTGTGCCTACGCTTTGGACAGTTTCATTTGAAAAGTTTACAGAATTTAATCCAGTACAGTATGATGCTCCAGCACTACCGCCAACAAAATAGCCAGCATAGTCACTATAAACTGTGGAAACGTATGCTTTTGCCTCATTTAATCTACCAGACAATACGACCAAAGATGTGGCACTTGTAACTGTACTAGCGTCTAATACATCAATTGTTGATGAATAATTTCCATCAGCATTTGATGTATATCCACCACCAATATAACTCTTTTTTGTAGAAAATGAATTTGCTGCACCAATCCACAATTTAGCAATTTGCAATACAGCACTCAACAATACAGCAACTTCTGTACTAAAATTTAACATCTTTACTGAATTTAAGTATATTCCAGAAACGGTAATGTAACCCCCAATGTAGAATCCAACAGATGTACCCGATATTTCAATTGGTGGAGCTGTTGTTGTAGTAGTAGTAGTTGATAGATCAACTGCTGGAGCATTTCCACAAGTAATTGTGTACAAATAATCTATATCCAAATCAAAAAGTGTTATATAAATCCCTAGAGACCATAATGGAAAATGTGTATAAAATTCAGTATCATATATTGGTGGTAATGAATATGCAGCAGAATATGGATACCTCAGTAATGCTGGACCAACAACATCTAAAACTACTAATCCATCCGGATTAGTCAAAATTAAGCGTGTTCCACTAGATATTGCAATTTGTGGTGATGCGATTTCAAATTTAACAGTCCCATTACCAAACAACATTTTACTACTAAATCTTGGTTTCCACAATTCTTCATGATATCCTGGTGAATACAATGAATCAATTTTAGTATAATAGGATGTTGTGTACTGCACACCACAATTTACTTCATATAAATGAGATGATGATACTGGGCAACTTACTGTAAAATCCCAGGGCTCTCCACCACCACCTGTAACAAATGATACATAAACTTTTTCCGGTTCAACATTAACTTTATCAAAAGATAAGACACTGTTATCAGCAGAATTATTATTTGAATAGCACACAACTTTTCCATTGTATTCCAAAATACAGTGAGGTAGTCTAACATGGCTAATCTCATTTGGATAAAAGAATACTTTACCAGTACCTGATCCCAAATTTACAATTACAGTTTCTGTGTGTGTTCCAGTAATGCGTGTGTTACAATTTGTTTCTCTTAAAGTGGTAGGACAATTTACAATTACACTATAGTAGCCACCGTCGTTACGAACATTAATCTCCACACTATTAACACCATCAATTTTTGAAAAATGTAACATTTGTGGCGATGAATATCTTATAAAAACATCAATGTAATTGCCATAGTAATTTATTCCATTATATCTATACCAGATAGTGCATGAAGCAGCAATTACAACAACTTCACCAGCACCAGTACCCAAGTACACAGTGTATGTTGTATTTCCAGGGTCACTATACACATCACCACAATTTGCATCATATACAATTGGTGGAGCTGTTGTTGGTGGAGCTGTTGTTGGTGGAGCTGTTGTTGATGTAGTAGTTGTTGATGTAGTAGTTGTTGGTGGAGCTGTTGTTGATGTAGTAGTTGTTGATGTAGTAGTTGTTGATGTAGTAGTTGTTGGTGGAGCTGTTATAGCATCCACATTTTCCATTCTTTTCAAAAAGTAGTATAAATTGCTCATTTTTTCTCTCTAATTATACATTATACCATACACAATCCCATCACCATCGGAATAAAATAAAAACTCTACATCACCTGCAGTATTAGTACTTTTTCCCCAATTTGTCAAGTAATCACTAAATGTACTTGTATAAGTTCCATTTTTCATCTTCCATTTTACACCTATAGGTGTCACAATATTTGAATTTAAATTTGAAGCTCTCACTTCAATAAATGAGCGTGAACCCAAAGATTGCCATCCTGTAAATGAAAATCCTATAGCAATATTAGAAACTGTACATTTGAATTTCTGTATACTAGCCTTTGATTGATCAAATATAATTGTTTTAGTTGTTGCTACTGTACCTAAATCTAACACAGTAAGACCGCAATTTTCAAATTGCCCATCATTTACTACAGTAAAAGATACAGGACCTGTAAAGATTGCGCCACTTAATTTTGCAAAAATGCTGGCTAAATTATCCTTTAAATTTTGCCAAGTAAATTTTTTGACTGTGTTATTATCATCACTAGAATCATAAATTGGAATACTGTCATACTGATCAATTATGGGCTTTGCAATTGTTGGTGCGACGGCAGATGTTACATTTGCAATTACAGGTAT
>RFNG01000010.1 GCA_009927275.1 Sphingobacteriia bacterium
ATTTAATATTCATTTCCTTGGCTTTCTTAAGAGTAATTGCCCATAAACCGTGGTCTGTAGGTACTTCCCAATCTATAACTCCAGCTTTTATATACGCCTTTTGTAGATCTTTAAATTCTTCCCAGTCAACAACATATGTATAAAGATCAAATCCGGTATATTTTGAAATCTGCTCTATATTTTTCACTGCTAATTCACTATTCCATCCATTATCAAAATGAATAAGTAAAGCTTTTAAACCTAATTCATATGCTTTAATGGCAACATATGAACTATCAACTCCACCACTAATACCAATAATACAATTGTATTGAGATCTATTGCATTCCTTTATTATTCGGTCGGATATTTTTTCTAATTGTTGACGTTTAACGGCAGAGGAAACTGTTGTATACTTAAGAAAATCTTTTTCAAAAGTGCTGCAATAATTACAAACACCGTGAAAGTCAAAACTCATATTTCTATCATCAGCAGTACTTAGTACACAACATGTACACACTTGGTAATCTGGTTCTTTAAGCAAATGTTTTATAAATACATTATTATTAATTTCACTCAAAAAATTTCTTTTCCAGAAATCCCTCGCACTTGTTCGCATTAGTTCATTCTTCCTTAAATAGGATGCATAATGCTCCAGCTTTTCTGCAACAACACTTGGTTTAAAATCCCGTTCTATAAGAATTCCAGTTCGCTCATTAACTATTTCATTTGTTCCACCAACGTTAGTTGCCATCGCAGGGATTCCGACACTGATAGCTTCCATAATAGAAACCGGTAATCCTTCATAGGAAGAAACATTAAGAAAAAGGTCGAATGTGTTATGCTGATATAAATTAAAGAGATCATCATTGTTAATGAATCCTTTTAATTCATATTGAACGCCATATGGGAAATCCATCTCATTAAGTTGTTTTGCAAATTCATCAAAACCTTTTCCACCTCCTATATGAGTCCATTTTACTTTAATATTAAGGTGTTTTAATATTTCGGGGATAAGCCAAACGCGTTTTACATCCCTAAAGTCTGAAACGCTAACGATTTGAAAAACTTCCTTATTAAATGGTTTTAAAGAAAATCCATGATCTTTTATACCCAAATAAAAATTATTTACCTTATTTTTATGTGCTTTATACTTATTCTTTAGATAGTTTTCACCGTTCTGAGATATTGTGTAAATCTCATCAGTATAAAACAACTGAAGTCCTCTTAATGCGATAAATTTATTTTGTCGCTCTACATATAGATCGAAACCATGTGTTCTTGTAACAATCCTAGAATTATTAATTTCACCTCTCAACTTAAGTAGGATTACAATGATGTTCAACTCTTCCCACCAATAAGAATAGAAAATAGTATTTTCATGAAATTCCCCAACAGAATTCTTTAACAATGTTGCTTTAAAATAAAGAGTTTTGTAGTAGGAAAATATTCTTCTAAGAGATAATATTGTTTTCCAAAAGGCCCCCTTATTATTGGCAAGATCTATAGATATCACTTTAAAGAAAATAAAAATTAAATCGAGATCTATATTGAAATTTTTTTGGTCAAATTCATACATACAATAGTTAGTCTTAACCTTTGAATTCAATTCATTACCTATATAGGTACTTTTATTAAAAGGCACTAAGGTGATTTCAACATTTCTCTTGCATAATTCTTCTAATTCAGGCAACATGAATAAATCTATATGGCCTCTTGGCAAACTACTACTTAATATGAATATTTTTTGTTTAGGAATCTCCATGATTTATTTTATCCCACTTTGGTATTCCTCCATGAAATACATTATTTCATCACAAATAAATTCAACTTCATTTAAAGTAAGATCAAAATATAAGGGTAACCTTAGCAAGTTATCCTGATATAAATCGGAATGTTCCAATGCAGCTCCTTTATATTTATCCTTATAAAAAGGGCTTTTGTGTAAAGATAAATAGTGGAATACACTATGAATACCCTTAGATCGTAAATGATTAATAAGTTTAGTTCTCTGATCAAGCGAATTTAAAACTATATAAAACATATGTGCATTTTTTGTTGCAAAATCCGGAATAACGGGCAGTCTGAAATTACCCTTACTAATTGGGGCTAATATACCTAGATATGTTTCCCATAGTAATCCTCGTTTTGCCTGTATCTTTTCAAGATTTTCGATCTGCGCGTATAAAAATGCTGCAATAATTTCACTTGGCAAAAAGGATGATCCGATGTCTACCCAACCATATTTATCAACCTCTCCTCTAAAGAAGGCGCTTCTATTAGTTCCCTTTTCTCTAATGATCTCAGCACGATTCACATATTTCTCATCGTTGATCACTAACATTCCACCTTCACCAGATATGATATTCTTAGTTTCATGAAATGAGAAAGCACTCATATGTCCTATGCTTCCAAGTGCTTTCCCTTTATAATAACTGTCGATCGCCTGAGCGGCATCCTCTACAACAAACAACTTATGTTTTTTGGCAATGGCCATAATCTTATCCATATCGCAAGCGATACCGGCGTAATGCACAGGCACAATAACTTTTGTCTTCGGTGTGATCAACTGTTCTATTTTATCAGCGTCCAAATTTGGGTTCTCTTTAGAACTATCTGCAAAAATGATCTTTGCCCCACGTAGTGCAAATGCGTTCACAGTTGATACAAATGTATAAGCGGGTGCTATCACCTCATCTCCCTCTTTAATATCCAATAAAATAGCTGCCATCTCGAGTGCATCGGTACAAGAGGTTGTAAGAAGAACCTTTTTGAAACCATACTTGTTCTCAAAGAACTGATGACATTTTTTTGTAAAAACACCATCGCCCGATATCTTTAATGATGCAACAGCATCCTTAATATAGTCCGTTTCTTTTCCTGTAAGAAAGGGTTTATTGAATGGTATCATTTGTCTACGATTTTCTTTGCAGGCACTCCAATATATAAGCCAGGTTCGTTAATGCTTTCAATAACAACAGCACCCCCTCCGGTTTGTACATGGTCGCCTACTTTAATATTATCTATTATGGTTGTATTAATCCCAATAATACAGCATTTACCTACCGACGAAAAACCTGCAATTGCCACTGCAGGAGATAAAAAACTGTGTGTATCAACTGTGGAGTCATGAGCAATAACACAGCCTGTATTTAATAAGACGTTTTCTCCTAGCTTTACATTTCTATCTAATGTACAACCTGGAAGTAAGAAACAGCCAGAGCTAATAGTTGCAGACCCATCCACGTTACATGACGAATGTATCAATTTTGCGAACGGGATCGTCTTACATAATTTCTCGAAACTGCTTTTCCGTAAATCCATATATTTGTATCCAATTCCACTCATTAAAAGATCGAATTTTCCTGCTTTATAATCATTCTCAATATTGTTTATTTTACCCAATACTATTACTCCCTCTATGTTATCACCGTGATTCTTAAAATCATCATAAAATCCAACCACTTCATATTGTTTATCTGCAACTGCATGATAAGCAATGAGTTGTGCCAGGTCGGAAGATCCTATTATAGCTAATCGTTTCATGACTCTTCGATATTAGTTACTTCTTTTATTGAATACAGCGGTCGTCCTTTTACCTCACGGTAAATTCGTCCAATATAAATTCCGAAAATTCCGGTAAAGAACAATTGCAATCCTGCGGCTCCAAGAATAATACTGAACAACGAAGGCCAACCTGTTTGAAAATGTATGAAGAACATTCTTGCGGTAAATATCCCTATCAAACTTAATATACTAATGAATACCATGATGAATCCGATCTTAACCGTAACTTTTAACGGTAATTCAGAAAAATCGAAGATAGCGTCGAAAGCCAATCTCATCTTCCTTTTGAAATTGAATTTTGAAACGCCCGCAAAACGTTCTCGTTGTGAAATAACGATCGTGGAGCGCTTTAAACCAATGTGCATAAAGATCCCTTCAATGAATCTATTTTGCTCAGGATAATTGATGAATCTGTCGGCAAATTTCCTATTAAATATCCGCATCACAGCCAATCCTCTTGGTATCTGCAATCCAGTGAACTTTTCAAGTACCCACCAAAAGATACTTGAGAGCATCCTATTCATAGGATTATCCTTTTTTTCTGACCGAACTCCAAAAACCAGGTCAAAACCTTTCTGGATTTCTTCTAAAAATCGTGGAATCTCAACAGGAGGGTCTTGAAGATCAGGATCCATATATAATAAATAATCGCCTTTTGCATGTTTTATAGCAGCTGTAACGGCAGCTTGTTTGCCATGATTATAGGAAAACTCAATAAGTTTTATTTGCAAATTGGTTACCGCGGCCCTCTTAATAAGCGATACTGTATTATCCATACTGCCATCATCGACAAAAACAAATTCATAATTGTAAGGAAGAGTGCTAAAGACCACCGAAACCTCTTTAATGAATTGCATAATGCATTCCTCTTCGAAGTAAACCGGCACAACAAGTGATACTAATTTCTTTTGTTCAGACATTTTTCCAATTGTTTAATATAATTATTAATTTCATTGAATGAAGAAATCCTATTCTTGTACTTTGGGTAATAATTTTCACGATCTATCAAACAACTATTCAATCCTACAGTATTAGCAGGTACTATGTCCAACTCCATAGAATCCCCAACATATAAGATCTCATTTTGCTGAAGTTTAATTACCTTTATCGCGTGATTGTATAATTCAAGTTGTGGTTTTCTTAGTCCCAGTTTTTCAGAAACAATAATGTCGGAAAATTCAAATGGTATAATCTCTTTCAACTTTGACTCCAAAGAAACATTGAAATTTGATAATATACCTAGCTTCCTCTCTGTTTTGGTTAATGCTTCAATATCATCAAAAGCTTTCCATGGCAAATAACTACAAGCCTTGAACAAAGCATTCAAAAGTTCAATGGAGGTTTTAATTCCCAAAGCTACTAATAGCTTTGAATTAAATCCCGCATAAAAATCCGCACTTGTTTTATCAGGAAAATTTACGATCTCCGAGGTCATTTTATGAGCCTTTTTAAGTACTCCCAATTCAATGTCGTGCCCAAATTCCTTAAATACCGTATTCATATTTAGCCATAAATCAGGTTTATGTATTAGGGTATTAGCCGCATCTAATAGTATATATTTTATTTTTGGCATTAGAAGATAAAAGAACGTTTTGATTTTTTTTTAATAATTTCCTTAACCTCTTGCTCAGGATAAATGATGTCCATTAAAACTCTAATAGCAGTACCATGCACTATTTTTGGTCTGTTAGGTACTTTATTAAAAAGATTTTCCTCAAGAATATATTCAACATCTTTGAATCCGAAATTAGATCGTATGGAATTTGTGCCCGAAACTCTGCAGTTCACTTCAAAAGGATGTATATTCTCATTTTTATCAACGATGAATTGAAGATTCACTGAGCCTGTCATATCCGTATGTTTGATCATCTTCTTTATTATCTCCTCAACCTTTTTATTATATTTATCATTTACCTTACATAAAATGGTAGTTCCATTTTCTAGAGATCGTTCAAGAGTTATGAATCCCAAAAGTTTCCTTTTCTTCGTAACATAAAATGCCGTGGTTAATTCAATTCCCAAATGCATTTCCTGGATCATGTATTCTGTATCCTTAAACTGTTTTGTGCTTTTGGGATTCGAAATCAAACCTCTTGACCCTCTTCCTTCGCGTGGCTTAGCTATATAATTCTTGAACTGATTTTTGAATTTTGAAGGAAGAACTGACTCAGCAAAGGGAATACCAAATTTTTTGTGCAATAAATAGGTCTTGTATTTATCCAGATACATCTCTGCCGATTGCATACCGGAAACAGCTACTTTACATTTTATCTTGTTCGTATTCATGGCAAGTGCATAAACCTCATAATCAGTTGAAGGTATAATCAAATCAACTTTCTCGGTCTTCACAATCTTATTGATCTCTTTGATATAGTAAGGATTAGTTGCAAAAGGCACTTTATATGTTATGTTGCAAAAAAAATTACCGGCCGAAAAAGCCTCTGTATTGGTTCCAATTAACTTGATCGGATAGGGCGAATTAAGGATATTCCTCAGGATACCTTGCCCAACATTCCCGCCTATTCCTGTAACTAAAACTACTTTTTCATCCATTTGATCAACTGTTCTAATTCAATTTCTATTTTCTTTAGAGGACTAAAATTCAATTTTCCGTAGGTAAATTCAGCATCATAGGTGTACGAAGGAGAATTGTCGGCATCCTTAAAAACAATTTTCACTTGAGGTAAATGGTGTTTTACCATAATTGCGATATCTGAATTTGAATATGATCTTTCGCTTACTGAAAGAAATAAGGAATTATCCGACTGAGATCCTGCTAACACCATCATTCGCGCAACATCAGATACATGAATATAATTTTGTAACCTGCTTCCATCTCCAAACAATGTTATGATTCCCGTATTTATCGCTTCCTCAATTATTCTAGGTATAAATGTTGACTTATTCATTCCTATTCCATACATGGAAGATATACGAAAAATAGAATAAGAAGAATGTTTTTTCAGAATAACTTCCCCCTGTAATTTACTTAAACCATATCCATTAAGGCCATAAGAAGATGACCTTTCGTTGATATTCTTAGTATTATCTCCATATACAGAAACTGAAGATGCTAAAACAAAACGTGCAGAACTAAAATGCTTAACTGTATTTTCAAGCAGTTTTACATTTACTTTTAATAATCTATTATCGCTCAACTCTGGCTGTGTCTTTGGTATAAATGCACTAATGAAATACACAATTCTGTACTCGTTCTTTAAATTAAATAGTTCTTCCGTTTTAACATAATTAACCTCTTTTTGAAGTAAATTATCTTTTCCTTTATGGTAAACTCCGGTAATTTCAGAATTACCCTTTAATTGTTCAATTAAGCTAGTTCCCAAAAAACTGTTTACTCCGATTATAAGTACTTTCTTCAATTGTCAATTACTTCCTGTTTTAATAACAGTATATCTATTCTTTAAATTCAAGAAATATTTTTCTAAAGTGTGATAAGAGATGCTTGCCACAACGATAGTTAAAAATATAGATAAGATATAAATCAATATATTGTTACTCTCAGCATTCAATCTATTAAGGATATTAATAGTTAAAACAATACAAATTAGATGATACATGTAAAGCCCATAAGAGATTTTGCCTAAATACTTAAAGAATGAAAAATTGAGATAAAATAGATTACTTGGTCCGGTTGCTGCATTAATGATCATAACAGCAAAGAACACCGCGTAGATCTCCAAATTAAAATACATTATTTTTATTCCGAATATCAACATGACGAGCATCAATGCAACTATGGCCATTTGAAAAACCCTATTATACAAAATTGATTTTAAAGGACTAGTGAATTTTGTTTCGAAGAAGGAAACATACGCGAAAAACGCGCCTATGGCCATGAAATGTATCGGCATCGACTCCCAAAATTGAAATAGCAGACTGTTTTGTGGGGCACCAACAACCTTTAATATAACAATATACTTTATCAGCAAATAAATGCCAATCATTGAAATAATAATGGTCAATTTGTTTTTGAATAACTTATTCAAAGCTGGCCATATCAAATAAAATTGCTCTTCAACACCGATCGACCATGTTTGACTACAGAACGGTATGGTTGCAATAGAAACCAAAACATAATTAGGTAAAAAGAGAAGATATAAAGGTAATGCCTTGTAAAATTTAGTTTCCATGCTTAGTTTAACGGCTCCCGGGTAAATCAGAAATGTAACATAAGGTAATACAAATAATGCCAAGCCAATAACGAAGAAATACAAAGGCCATATTCTTAATATGCGTCGTAAATAGAATTTCTTTATTCCAATATCACGTGTCGTATCTTGTTCCTTAAAAAGCAAATAAGAAATTAAAAAACCACTTAACACCAAGAAAAGGATTACTCCCAGCATGCCAAGGCTTTTGATGATTTCATTATCCCAATTATTTTGAAGTCCAAAGTAAACCTTTAATTGTTCAATATGATGTACAATCACCATAAATGCAGCTATAAATCGTAAACCATCTAAATTTGGAAAATATACATGGCTAGTAGTATTCATTTAAGCATTATCAATTGATGACCCTTTTTAGTATCTTTTATAACATTTGACACTTGAAGCGAATCAAAATAAACACTTGAATTAAAACTTTTGCTTGCAAAAAGAAATTTAATATTCTTATTCTTTATATAACTCATCAGATTGGCCTTATAATCCAACTGTGAGTTATAATGACTATAAAACTCAGTAAACTTATTAAAATTAATCGCCTTATAATAATCCTTACTTGATTTATCCTCATCGGGATACAACATATTTGGATCACTTACCAAAGGTAAGTGAACATTGTTATTAAAGACCATAAGATAAAATCCTAATTGATAAATAGCGCTATATCTTAAACCCAAGAATTCATTTAATGCATCTTTTCCATCTATCATTGAGGCCCCATTTTGCTTAGACAAAATAGATGAATTATTTTTTAGTTGATCAATATAAGACTCTGATAAATTATATTGCATTAAAAAATTATTTCCTAATCTACATTCCCAATTTACGTGTTGTACGATGGTATGATCATAAAACAAATTGCGGTTAATACCATAAGCCACCACCAAAAGATACATTGTGGTAAAGGTCATTTTTTGAACAAAATTCGCTTTAGCAATCATTAGTGCTAAAATAAATCCTGCCAAAGTAATCGCGGCGCAATAACCAACAAAGGCTAATTGATACATATTATCTATGAATGGCACTGACTGAAATGCCCCTATACCGCATAAATTGATAAGCAATACGAATAATATAAGATGGTTTAACGGAAGTTTAATTTTTAGTGCTCTTACCAAAATGATTCTTGTCAGTATCCATATCAGCGCAATCAATAACCCAATTTTTATAAATAACACCACAAACATAAAAACACAGGCTTTCCAGATAACAGATAGTTTGGTTAGTATTTGAGAAAATGAATAGTCTTCAATAGTCTTGATCTCCTTTGAGATAGGAAATAGTTTATACATTAATAGTATCGCTATAATTATGGAACAATAGTAAATGAAGTTCACTTTTATCTCGTTTCTTTTTTCTCTATTGAAATAGAAGTCTAATAAGAATACCACAAACAATGCCCCTCCGAAAGCAGGTAATACTGTTATGGAACAAATAATAGAGATTAATACCCATATAAGAAGTCGTCTTCTTTCCTGATCAAGAACTGCATCAAAAACTGAAATTATAAACACATAATAAAATATGAAATTTGGTCGTTCAAAAAAATTACTTTCCGCTATATAAAATTGTGTCCACCACATATTAAAAGCCGAAATATCCAAAAGCATTAATGGAATTACAATAAGGAAATAGATCCATTTAAACTTCAAATATTTAGTGATCAAACCAAATAATCCGATAAAGAAGAGAACTCTGAATAAATTGTACACCACAAAAATATAACAGATGTAATTGCTAAGATCTAGATGAATGATATGATTGAACTTAAAGATTATGCCGCCAAGCCATATTTCGAAATAATGATATGGGACCATCCCATTAAAAATCATATTCTCAGCATTGTAATATTGGTATGGATTTTCTATTCCCTGTATAACAAGACATTCCGCTATCTTTACGTAGTGCGCTACATCATTTCTCATTGAGAATTTCAATGAAAAATAATATGATAATATAATAGTAATTGCACTTAAAGTAAGAACACTAAGCCATACGGTTACCTTTCCAGTTTCATATTTTGCATAATGTGGATGAACTTTCAGCCTTTTAAAATGCATGAATAATAAGTATAGAAGAGGAACATTTATTAAAAACACCGTTTTTCCGCGAGCTATAATAATAGAAATGAGGGTAACTATAACCAGTGAAAAAACTAGTACATTATAAAATATAGACAAGAATAGATTATTGTTTGTTGCGTTAATCTTGATTACTTTCCAAAACAGATTCATCAGCCTATCCGCAAAAAACAGATACCCAACCACATATAAAAAAAGCAAAATGGTATCAAGCAACATCTTTATTGCTTATTAGTATAATGATAAATATTTTCCACTTTACTCACCAAATACCCCGCCTTTTCATAAAAAGCGCAAGCTTGTTTGTTCAAACCTTGCGTAGCTACATCAATCCTTTTTATACCTGTTGTTAAACATATCTCCTCTACCGCTCTCAATAATGTAGTGCCTATTTTCAAACCTTGATATTTCTCATCCACCGCAATCAAACCGATCACACAGCGATCATCTATTATTTTGTAACTCACAAAACCCGCCTTTTCATTGTTCTCATAAAAAACCAATACATCATCGGCTATCTCACGTTTTA
>RFNG01000008.1 GCA_009927275.1 Sphingobacteriia bacterium
ATTTTTAATAAAGTAGATTTTCCGGCACCGTTTTTTACCAATAATACCAATGGTATCGCCCGCGTTTACGGTAAAGCTAACATCGTTTAGGGCCCAAAAATCTTGGCTTTGACTTTTGGGTTTAAACCACTGGCCTAATAGAATCGCGCAGGCTAATATAGGGTTGCTGGCTTTGCTGTATGCGGTATTTTTTACCAATATGCTGTATTTCTAGTATGGGCTTGCTCATGCCAAATCAGCAAAAAAATGTTCGGTTTTTTTAAAGTAATACAGGCCATAAGCCACAAAAAAAAAGGCTGCAGGCTATACTGGGCCATAAGTGCATGGTGTTTATGTTGTAGCCAAAGGCAGCCCTAAACAGCTCAAGCGGGGCATACATGGGGTTACACCTAATAAGTATGGTGTACCAGGCCTTTGGGTTAAGGTTTAAGGGGTAAATTACCGGGCTTGCAAAAAACAGGGCCTGCGTAATAAATGGTAATACATAGCGTACATCGCGGTATTTAATATTGGCAGCCGATAAAAAGGTACCCAAGCCAAAGGCGGCTAAAAAGCATAGCAGTATACTTAGTGGCATATAAAACCAAGCTGCCAATACGGGGCCGGCATTTAAAAATAGCATAACAGGCAGCATAATGCACAGGGCAATAGTAAAATCTACAAAGGCTACTAAAAAACTTGAAACAGGAATTACCAGGCGCGGAAAATATATTTTTTTAATTATGGCGGCATTGCTAACCATGCTGTTACCTGCATTGCTTAGGCCGGTGGCAAATAAATTCCATAATACAAAACCGCTTAGGGCAAAGGCGGGGTAATTAAGACCATTGCATGTAGATACGTTAATAATACGGCCCAGGCCCAGGGTAAACAGTAACGTCATAAGCCCGGGTTGTAGCAGGGCCCAGGCTATGCCCAAATAGGTTTGTTTGTATTTTACTTTAATATCACGCAGGGCAAACATGTACAAAAGTTCACGGTTTTGCCAAAGCTCGCTAAAGCCGGGGTTTAAGGGGTGCCGGGGTTTAATTTCGTATTCCACAATAGGGTTAAACACAAAGGTAATTTAATTAATTACCATAGTAAAAGTTTATTGTTTAGTTTTTAACTGTAACAGCATTATAAGTGAGCATAAATAAAAAGGCATACAGGGTATGCGTAAACGTACCAAGGCCCCGTAATTAGCGGTTGTTAAGCCTACCGAAAAAGCAAAAAACAGGGCAAATAAAAATGAAAATATAAACAAGGGATGCGAAAATAAACTAAGTACCAGGTGTTTAACCTTAAACAACACATACAGGCTAAGGGCTAAAATAAAAAGGTTTTCAAGCCCGGCAAATGCCATTACAATATTATTAGCTTTCCATATAAAAGGCTGAAACAAGCCCACGCTTATGGCTTTAGGTGCTTTTTGTATTATACCGCTAAGGCTGGCATCAAACTCGCCAATATCTATTTTATTTCCGCCATAGGCCTCGTTATAAGCAAAATCTTTTTGGGTTTTTTCGGCCTTATATAATACTTGGCTTAAAGCGTATTCGCCTAAATAATCTCCCAATAAGGCCATACTGCCAATTACTAATGTAAATACAATTATAATAATTGCCGGAAAGCTTAGCAGGCGTAAGGCTATATTTTGTATATTATTTAAACGGTTAAAAAATAACCATAATATACTGCCGGGCAGGGCGGCAAATAAAATATAGGGCTTAATGCTAATCATAATATACGCTGCTACCAGCAAGGCCAATACATATTTAAAACGGTATTGCTTTTGTATAAACAGCCTAAAAAAGGCATAAATATACCAGCAGAGGGCCGAAAAGGTATAGGTGTCTTTTAACAGGCCCGAGCCCCAAAAAAACACCGAGGGCACTAGTAATATGGCCCAAGCAAATGGGCGGTACTGGTTAGGAAAATAATATACGTATACTATATATAGGCGCCAAATGCCAAAATAACTTAAATAGGCTAAAATTAAAGTGGTTGTAAAAAAACTTTTAAAACCTAGTAAACATAAAGGGGTGGTTATAGCCGATGTAAAATGCTCATAATATGATTCGTCTCGAAAAATAAATTCACAATTTTCATAACTGCCATAATTTACAGAAGAAATAGGATAGGTTTTAAAATTAATAAGTTCCCAAAGCATGTTATAATCGCCCTCTAAAAACACATTTACATAGGTACGGGCTTCAATAAAATAATTAAGGGTATCACCACCTTTATAGTAATAGGCATAAATTAAACAAACAGCCAGGCCGCCCAGCATTTTGGCCCATAGGCCCTGTAAATAAAACCGGTAATAGGGCCCGGCTTTTAGATTTTTGTTTTTAAACCTTGTGGCTATAAATGAAAAAATAATTAAATATATGGGCGCCAGTAAAAAATCTATGGGGCTTATAAGGTTTTGCATTAAAACACCGAAATTACATTATTTACATGCGCCTGGGTACTAAACATGGCCTGTTGGCGTGCACGCGCATTTTGGCCCAGGCTTTGGCGCAGTGCGGGGTTTTCTATAAGCTCTTGCAAAACGGCTTGCCACTGCATGGCTGTGTTGCATAAACGGCCCGCCGCACCTTGGTGTAAAATATGCCGGTGTAAGCTGCTGTTTGCTGCAACGGGGCAAATACCCAAGGCCATGTATTGTATTAGTTTAAAACCGCATTTGCCTTGGGTCCAGGCATTATCGGGCTGGGGCATAAGCCCAATATCTATTTCGGCAACATCTTGTATTTCGCTTTCGGCCTGCCAGGGCCGGTACTCAAATGCCAAATGCGTAAATGCAGGCCTGCGGTTACATATTACTAAAATGCGTATAGGGTATTTTTGTTGCAGGGCCATTAAAACCGGCTCAAGCGCCAGCAAATAGGGTAAAGTGGTGTAGGTGCCTGTCCAGCCCAAAGTAGTGGGCGCCGCCGCCGCCGTGCGTTTATAATGGTTAACAGGTAAAACCGTTGGTATACAAATACTTTGTGCATTTAAAGCCAATGCATAATTTAGTAAATAGGCATTACCGGCAATTACCTTGCGGGCATGTGTAATGTGCCATGCTGTTTTCCAACTGCATTTTAAAAATCCAAGTAAATGCTTTTGTTCATTATTAGGCAGCCAAATGGCATCGTCAAAATCATAAATAAAGGGTTTACGTAAAATATAATGTATTGCCCATTCGTGCAGGGGCGGGCCCAAGGGGCAAAGCTCCCGTTGTATAAAAACGGCTTGGTACCGCCGTGCCATTATAACGCCGCGCCACATGCGGGCATAGCCCCAGCTTAAATGCCAAAACATTTTATACCAGGGCAGGGCTTTAATATTACTGCCCTTTACGGCATTAGAAAAATAACTGTATTGCCTAATACTAATACCCGCGGCTTGTAATGCGGGTATAAATTGTTCTATACGAAAACGCTGGCTGGGCGAAATACCGGCATTATAAATGCTTAGGTATAATACACGCTTAAGCCCAGTGCGCATACCATTTACTAAACATGTATAAATACCAAATGCGGTTAGCCCTTTCGTTATGCCCTGCAAAAAATGCTTGCAGCTCGGCTTGTACCCCCTGTACATTAAGCTGTGGTGGCAGTTTGGGGCCAAGGGCGTGCTGCACATCGGCTTTTAACTCGTTTTGCAGCCAGCGGGCCAGGGGTACGGCAAAGCCTTTTTTGGGCTGGTTCATTAAACGTTGGGGCAGGTATTTATGGTTAATAGCTTTTAATAAACGTTTTTTTTGCCCTCGGTAGTATTTAAAATTACCGGGCAGGGTGGCTACCCATTCGGCCAGCTCATGGTCTAAAAAGGGTTCGCGCCCCTCAAGGCTAACGTGCATGGTGGCCCGGTCAACCTTTTGTAAAATATCATCGCATAAATAGGTTTTGTAATCAAGCGACAGCATGTAGCTTAAGGTATCGTTGCTGTTGTTTAGGGCATGGCTGTTAAACAGGGTGGGGGGCAGGCCGGCGGGCTGCTGTATTAGGCGCTGCAGTTCGGCATCACTGTACTGGCTGCACAGGCGCCACATAAAGGTACGTGCCGAGGGATCTTCTACCAATTGCTGTAATTTTTGCAGGCGGTGGTGGTAGTGGGGCTGGTGGCGTAGTATGGGCAAATGGCGCAGGGGCTTGCTGCGCAGCAGAGCGGCTAATATGCGGCGCAGGCTTTGCGGGCTTTGGCGTAAGCTGCCGCTTAAACGCATAACGTAGCTGTAGCGGTTATAGCCGGCAAAAAGTTCGTCACCGGCATCGGCACTTAATGCTACGGTTACCTGCTGGCGCGCCAGGCGGCTTACCAGCATGGTGGGCAGGGCCGAGCTGTCGCCAAAAGGCTCATCAAAATAATAGGGTACCTGGGCTATAAGCGCAAGGGCTTCGGCTTCGGTGCAATAGGCGCTGTAATGTTCGGTGCCCAGGTGTTTTGCAATGGCCGCTGCCTGTGGGGCTTCGTTAAGGCCTATGTCGGGCACTCCAATGGTAAAGGTTTTTAAAGGCCTGTGGCTTTGGCTTTGTAGCAGGGCGGCTACGGTAGAGCTGTCATAACCCCCGCTTAAAAAAATACCTACCGGCACATCGGCCACCATGCGGTAGCTAAAGGCTTTATACAGGCGGGCTTCGGTTTCATGCAGGGCCTCGGCGTAAGAAATTTCATTTACAGGCTTGTTATAGGCATGGCAGATATCCCAGTAGCACTGAGGTTTTAGCGTATCGGCCGCTAGGGGCTGGTTTAGGTTAATATGCAGGTAATGCCCCGCCGGTAATTTATAGGTATTTTGCCAAATGCAGTGGGGCGCGGGCACATAGCCCAATTGTAAATAGGCTTCAAGCGCCTGCGGGTTAAGTTGTTTTTTAAAATCTGTATGGGCGGTTAAGGCTTTAAGCTCAGAGCCAAATAACAACAGGCCCTTATGGCAGTAGTAAAACAGGGGCTTAACACCGGCCCGGTCGCGGCACAGCAACAGGCTTTGGGTTTGGCTGTTGTAAAGGCAAAGGCAAACATGCCCGTAAAACGGCTAATGGCAGCATTGCCCCAGCGGGCATAGGCTTGCAGTAATACTTCGGTATCGGAGTGGCTGGTAAAACAATGGCCCAATTGCTCAAGTTCCTGGCGCAGCTCGGCATGGTTGTAAATTTCACCATTAAAACTTACCCATAAATGCTTAAAGGCCATGGGCTGTTTACCCAGTGGGCTTAACTCAATAATAGACAAGCGCCGGTGCCCTAAACCCAGGCTGCCGTGGGGGCTGTTAAAAACTTGCGTGCCGCTGCCATCGGGCCCGCGGTGCTGCAGGGTTAAGGTCATGGCCTCTAGCTGCGCTGCGCCGGTGCTGTGGCTGGTATCAAAAAATCCGCAAATGCCGCACATGTTATAAAGTACGCTAAATTTTAATTATGTAATTGGTAAATGCCGGCATACTTATCAATAGCACTTTGTAAATCAAAGGCCTGTAATGCACCCTGGCGTATTGCAGTGGTATCTGCACAATGGCGTAAATCGGCAATGGCCTTTTGGTAAGCAATATCATTAAATGCGGTAAGTACAGCGCCGCTGCGGTACTGTTGTACAATGGCTGCGGTATCGCCCACACCACTGTTGCAAATACAGGGTATGCCCAGGGCCATAATTTCGCCCTGCTTGGTGGGGCTGCTTGATATTTTTGAATAGCTGGGGCGTATAAAAAAAGCCGAAACGCTGCTTAAAGCCAAATAGGCGGGCACCTGTGCCCTTTGGGCTGCCACAACATGCAGCCTGTGGGCAATACCCTGCTTTTGGGCCTGTGCGGTAATGTATGCATGCCCATTAGGGCAAATGCATAAAACATGCGCCTCGGCATTTTGCTGTATGTACAGGGCCATTAGGCGCATTAACTCGGGTATCATGTACCAGGTACCAACCGAACCCAGATACGATATTACCGGTGCATCTAGGGGTATTTGCAATTGCCGGCGCAGGGCCTGTAATGTGGCGGCAGAAATGTTTTGGGGGTTAAACAAGTGGGTATCTACACTGCAGGGTATAACCTGTATATGGCTTTGTGCTATTTGGGGCATGCGCTGCAAAATAGCGGCTTTGCCGGCATGCGTTAAACTAATGGCGGCACAACTTTCGTGCATAAAGGCCTGCTCTTGCCGTTTAAAAAACCGGTAAACCGGCTCGTACACAATATGGTTTTTGGGCCAGGCGCCGGCATCGCGTTTTTCATCGGCCCAAAAGCCGCGCATATCAAAAATAAAGGCAATGCCCTTGCGGCGTTTAAGGCGCAGGGCCGCCAGGGCTGCAATATAACCGCGGGCATGTACCAAGCTTGCCCCAAATTTTACCTGCAGGGCTTTAACACGGCGGTACATTATTACAAAATCAAATAAGGTTGAAAGCAGTGGAGGCCATTTGTGGTAGCGGCGGGCATGCCAAGTAATGCCATGGCTGTTGCATAATGCTTGTACGGTTTTGGGGTCATTAAGGGCCCGGGGCTTTTCAAACGATACAACATGCATGGCATAGCCTTTTTGGCTTAAGCCTATTACATAGGGCAGCACCTGGCTTTGGCCCAGGGCATCGGTAAGGCCGTCGTACGATACAAAAATGACTGTTTTAGCGGGCATAGCGCCAGTAATATAGTAAACCCCATACAAGCCACAGGCTGTATGCCGCAAACTGGCATAAGCGCTGAAACAAAAGCATATTGCGGGCCGGAAAAGTATTGGGTGTAAAATTGGTATTGTAATAGGGTATTAAATCATCGCTAACACCTGTTCCGTTTTTGGCATAAGCTGTACGGCGTAAGGTATCATTTTGCGCCAGGTTTGAAATACTGGGCCGCCCCTCAGTTTCTAAACCTTTGCATTGGGCTCTTTATCTACATCGTAATAATGCCAGCCATCGCGTAAGCGTATTTCGTAGGTAAAATGCCCGGCTTTGCCGTTTTTGCTTTTAAAACCTACCTTTCTAAAGGTAAAGCCCTTTTGTTTTAAAGCCATCATGCCCACAATGGCTTGTTGGCTGCACAGGGCCTGATTAAATTTTAAAATATCATTTTCATTTACTATGGCCCGGCTGTGGGGGTGTACCCATTGCAGGGCATACAGTACCCAGTTATCGTTAAAACTGTAGGTGCTTAAGCCATGGTAAAAGCGTTGGCGTACAGTATGCGAAATAATATTGGCATAGGCCAGCGAATCGGTACGCGCTATGCTGTGGTTGCCGTAAAGGCTGTCACAGTACTGCAGTAATTGCGTAATGTTACGCAGGCGGATTAAGGCAGGGTTAAATTCTTCGTGTATTTTGGGCAGGGTGGTATCTATGGCACGGCCATGCTGATAAAAAAAATTTAACAAACCTAAACCCAGGCTGCAAAACATTAATGCTAAAATAAAGTAACGCATAAGCGGCGCAAAGGTCGTTAAACAAAACTGTTTTTAAAAACCAATGTTTAAGCAATTAACTAACAGTAAATAGTGTAAGGGTTAAACGAGTTTTAATAAAAAAACTGTTTTTAAAATAAATACAATTTAAACATTAATACTGCCATAGATATTTGCCGAAGGGGAGCCTTGCGCAGGATGTTTTATAACGCAACGTAATCCCTAAAAGTTCAGCAGAAGGCTTCGCGCTAATTATATTCATCATGATATTTTTTTTTGGTCCTTCCCGCTTTGCGGTCGC
>RFNG01000151.1 GCA_009927275.1 Sphingobacteriia bacterium
TTGCACTGGAAATAGGCTATCCGGTTATATTAAAGCTACTGCTGGCGGCGGCGGCAGAGGCATGCGTATAATCTGGAAAGAAGATGAGTTAGAAGCGCATTTAGAATCGGCTAGCAAAGAAGCAGAGGCGGCGTTTGGCAATGGCGCTATGTACATGGAAAAATTTATTGAAGAACCCCGGCACATTGAAATACAAATTGTTGGTGATCAACACGGCAAAGCCTGTCATTTAAGTGAGCGCGATTGCAGTATTCAACGCCGTCATCAAAAACTGGTAGAAGAAACCCCGTCTCCGTTTATGACACCCGAATTACGCGAAGCCATGGGGGAAGCTGCTATTAAAGCAGCCTTATCCATACAGTACGAAGGTGTAGGAACCGTGGAGTTTTTAGTTGATAAGCATCGAAAATTTTATTTTATGGAGATGAATACCCGTATACAGGTAGAACATCCCATAACCGAAGAAGTTATTGATTACGATTTAATACGTGAGCAAATATTGGTAGCAGCCGGTGTGCCTATTTCGGGTAAAAACTATACACCGCAATTGCATGCTATTGAATGCCGTATTAATGCAGAAGATCCGTTTAAAAACTTTACACCCTCGCCCGGTAAAATAACTACCCTACATACCCCGGTGGTCATGGGGTTCGTGTAGACTCACACGTTTACAGCGGCTATGTTATTCCGCCCAATTACGACAGTATGGTTGGAAAATTAATTACCGTGGCTCAAACCCGCGAGGAGGCCCTAGCCAAAATGCACCGTGCTTTAAGCGAATATGTTATTGAAGGTGTTAAAACCACTATACCGTTTCATTTAAAACTAATGCAAAACGAAGACTTTAAAGCAGGCTCCTACACTACTAAATTTTTAGAAACCTGGGATTTTAAATCGTAGGTAAAAACCAGGAAAAATGTACGGCGCCGTAATGCCGTTCTTTTATAAAATGAGGGTGATTGGCAAATAATCCCTTTTCGCCGTGTTCTATTATCATGTGCCCCGTAGGCTTTAACACTGAAGCATTTAAAATACAATCCGGTAATTCTTTAATAAAATCAAGTGTATACGGTGGATCTGCAAAAACCAAATCAAATTGTTTTGTATTTTTTTTTAAAAAAACCCTAATATCAGTTCCAAATACAGTAATATTTAATTTTTTAGAGCTTGAAAATGCACGAATAAACCGATGTGCTTGCACTTGTTTTTCAACTGCAGTAACAGACTTGCATCCGCGGGAAGAAAATTCAAAACTGATATTACCGGTACCTGAAAAAAGATCTAGCACATCCCATTCCGGCCATATACAATGCTGCTCTAAAATATTAAACAAGGCCTCTTTTGCAAAGTCTGTTGTGGGTCTTAAATCTAAACCCTGTGGGGGGTTAATGCGATGCCCTTTTAAAATGCCACTAATTACACGCATGGATGCAATGTTAAAAGTTCTATACTTACATGGTGCTCCATTTTATGATTTGACATTGCAGAATTGGCAACTGCGCTATGAAACGCTGTATTTTTAAAATAATTTACAAGACTGGATTTTAATACTGTAAGTTCATCACCAAACAAATATATACTGCCAATTGTATACGATTGTAAAACGTGTTGCTTTACAAATAATATATAATAAAGTGCTTCCGTATCATCCTTAGCTTGGTACGAATTGCAAAACAGCAATTGTTGTTTATTTACAGCAGTAAGGGTAAGTAAATGCTCATGCCAAGAAATACTTATAGCCGTTTGCTGTGTAGATTTTGAAGATAAAAAATTTAAATAAAATTCGGGTATACCAATCCAGTGTAGGTGTTTAAAACGGGATGTAAAAAACTGCTCAAAAATATAAGGTACCGCCTGCAAATACATATTGGAAAGTATCGGTTTTGCAAAAACATGTTGGTGCTTAAGCTGGCCCATAACCAGCTCTAAACTCGATACTTTAAGCGCGTCATCGTAAAAAGATGCCGGCACAATTGTAAACAAGGGATTCCATACGTATATATATACCGGTACGTTATAGGCCTGTTCCCATGGATTACCAGATATTACGGCTTCCCATTGCCGCAAATCTTGATGTTGTAAAGGAATTGCACCGGATGTTAAAATTTTATTTTCAGTATTAAAAAAAACATACTTAAAGGATTGCGCACTTAGCTGAATATGTACCCTTTGTATGGAATTAACGTTTTGCAATGCAAATAATACAAAAACAAATATAACACCTTGATGTGTATAGTTTTATTATTAATATGTTTGTAAAAGCAAAAAAAGCATTATATTTGAGGCTTATGGTGAAATTACTTAGGTATATTGTTTTAATTTTAACAGGAACCTCCGTATGGGCTCAAATCCCTTTTCAAACATCAAATTGGAATAAGTACCGTAAGGAAGTTTATTTTAATGCCGGTACCTCAGGTTTTTTAGGTGATTTAGGAGGCGCAGAAGGTATTGGTACAACAAATTCCTTTAAGGATTTTAACCCTTCATCCATTCGCTATAGTGTTGCGGTAGGCGGACGTTACCGATTAAACGAATTTCTTAATGTTAGCGGTAAACTATCTAATATTATGGTAAGCGGTGACGATGCCTTGTCTAAAGACCTTGTTCGTAAAAACCGCAATCTTAATTTTAAATCCAATATTATTGAAATAAGTGCGCGTATAGAAGGCGGATTATTTTTAGGACATACGGGTGGCTCCTCCGGATGGCCATTTCCATCAATGTTTGAAACTCCCAAAAAGACTTCTTTATTTTCTGATGTGGATCATTATTTGTATGCTTTTACCGGAATTGGCGCTTTTTATTTTAATCCTAAAGGCAAAAATCCTATAACAAATAAATGGATTGATTTATATCCTTTAAAAACCGAGGGTCAAGGTTTACCTAATGGACCCGAGGAATACAGTAAAATCGCTATGAATATACCACTCGGTATCACATACAAAGCTGTTTTTAACAAGCAGTGGAGTTTTTTATTTGAAATCTGTTACCGAAAAACCTTTACCGATTATATTGATGACGTTAGCGGATATTACTACAAACCCAGTGAATTTAAAAATTCTACTATCTCTGATCCTGACTTAAGTATATTAATGTCTAATCCTAGTATTGGTGGTGTAAATTATTGGTCAGACCCCGCCAATACATCGAATTTTGGTCGTGCAAAACGTGGCGGAAACGGCTCTAAAGACAGTTATTTTACTATTGAAATAGGCATCGGATATACTTTTAAAGAACTCCGAAAAACGGCTGCTTTACAAAACCTGCTTTAACAAATAATCTCATCTATTGGATTTGAACTGAACTCGTAAATCATACGGGTTAAATCCCAGTGTGGTTTTGTAAGAATCAAATGCATACGCTTGCCCGGCCATATACTGCCATATTGATTCTGTAAGTTCAATGTACATGCTGCATTAATAGTACTGGCATTAAAAGCCTCTTCAATCTGCATTCCCATTGTAATACATGCTAGCCGCATCATTTCGAGCATATGTCCCGAAGGACTGCTGCCGGGATTATAATCTGATGCTAATACAAGGGGTAATCCGGCCTGTAACATTTTGCGCACCGGAGGACTGGGTAGTTGTAAAAAAAATGCTGCACCGGGTAAAATAACCGGCATTACCTTAGAATGTGCCAATAATTCAATATCTGCATCTGAACAATACTCTAAATGATCAACCGATACGGCATGCATTTTAACACCTAAGGCAGTACCCCCAGAATGGCTTAATTGCTCGGCATGTATACGTGGTTTTAATCCTGCGTTTATGCCGCATTCTAAAATGCGTGCGCATTGTGCTGGGGTAAAATATCCTTTTTCACAAAACACATCTATGTAGTCTGCAAAACCCTGTGCTGCAATCTGCGGTATACTTTCGGTTATAATGTAATTTACATAGCCATCGGTATCTGTTTGCCATTTTTTAGGAATGGCATGTGCCGCTAAAAAAGTAATTTTAATGGGTATAGCAGACTCTAATTTTAGTTTGTAAATTACACGCAACATTTTTAATTCTTCGGGCCATTCAAGTCCGTAACCACTTTTTATTTCAATGGCACAGGTACCTGAGGCTATACAGTCCTGTAATCGTTCTTTTGCCGCAGCATACAGTTCATCTTCAGAACATTGTTTAATGTGGTTGGCAGAATTTAATATGCCCCCACCCCGCGCCGCAATTTCTTGATATGAACGTCCTTTAAGGCGATCTCGAAATTCTTGCGATCGGTTTTGTGCAAAAACCAAATGGGTATGTACATCAATAAACGCTGGCAAAACCGAACGGTGTTCACAGTCTACAATTTTTAATTGAGTCCAATCCTCAATTTGAGGAAATTGTGACATTAAACCAAAATCTGTTATAAAACCATGTTCTGCACGCACCCAGGCATTTTGCAAGGCCGGTACATCTTGCATTTCATTACCCCTTATAGGCTGATGCCCCTGCTGCACACCATATAGTGTAGCAATATTTTTTAAAATAATTTTCGACATGGTTTAATCGTAAATTTGTAACACTAAGGTATTGTTTTGCATGAAACAAATGGGTTATAAAGTGTTTTTTTACCTCTTCATGTTATGCAATAGTCTTTATGCACAACGTGTTATCAGCGGCTATGTGCTTGAATCTGGAAGTCAGGAACATTTGCCCGGTGTGGTATGTTACAGCAAGGGCCATAACATTGCAACCGAAACCAATGCCTACGGTTTTTTTTCTTTGCAACTTCCCCGCACCGACAGTATACCCATTACCTTTCAATTTGTAGGCTACCGTGCGCAAACCCTATGGATTACCGCTAAAACTCCAGCACGTATCAATGTATTACTTATTCCTGCAGGCCAATTGCAGGAAGTAATTGTTGAAGCCAAGGCAGAATCCATTACACAGTCTCCTCAAATGAGTAAAATTGATATTCCGGTTTCTCAAATTAAAGACATTCCGGCCCTGCTGGGTGAAAAAGATGTTTTAAAAGTTATTCAACTCTTACCCGGTGTTCAAAAATCGGGCGAAGGCAATAATGGAATTTATGTGCGTGGCGGCGGACCAGACCAAAATTTAATAATACTAGATGATGCCACCTTGTATAATGTAAGCCACTTATTTGGTTTTTTTTCTTTGTTTAACGGTGACGCTTTAAAAAGCATTGAACTAACAAAAGGAGGCTTTCCTGCTCGCTATGGCGGAAGACTGTCCTCTGTTTTAGATATTCAAATGAAAGATGGCCATAAAGAACAATTTCATGGTGATGCCGGCATTGGTATCATTTCATCACGTATTAATATAGAAGGTCCATTAATTAAAAACAAAAGCTCGTTTTTAGTATCTGCCCGACGTACCTATTTAGATGCTCTGGTATATCCTTTTTTGCCCGATTATGCAAAAGGGGGTTATTTTTTTTATGACTTAAATGCCAAAATAGATTTTCGAATAAATGATCAAGACCGGCTTTTTATAAGTAGCTATATGGGTAACGATAGGTTTTATTTTAATTTTAAAGATACCGACACTAGGAGTGAAAATTTTAACAGCTTACAATGGGGAAACAAAACATTAACATTACGATGGAATCATGTTGTAAATCCAAAATTGTTTGTCAATACTTCATTTATTTTTTCTGATTATACCTATGATGTACGCAGCACATTTAGTGAGCCTACATCTACATTTAGCTTAAAATATCTTTCGGGTATTCGCGATTATGGTTTTAAATTGAGCGGCGACTATATGCCGCTTGCCGAACATCATATTAAATTTGGCATTCAGGGTACCTACCATCAGTTTACGCCAGAAGCTATTACAATTAAAGGAAATACACTGGATGAAATAAATCAAACCAACTTGCTTGAAGCCATGGAGTCTGGTATATATTTTGAAGACGATTGGACTGTATCTCCAGAATTTAGAGTTTTGCTGGGCTTTCGTGAATCGAGTTACCAATTAAAAAATACATGGATTATAAATCCCGAGCCTCGAATTTCTGCACGTTACCTTTTAGACAACGAATGGGCACTTAAATTATCTTTTGCCCGTATGAACCAATATTTGCATCTGTTATCCAATTCAGGCATTGGCCTGCCCACCGATTTATGGGTTCCGGCAACGCCAAAAGCGGCTTATATGAGCTCTG
This sequence comes from Sphingobacteriia bacterium, assembly GCA_009927275.1. Taxonomy (GTDB): domain Bacteria; phylum Bacteroidota; class Bacteroidia; order B-17B0; family Aurantibacillaceae; genus Aurantibacillus. The sequence goes on from RFNG01000151.1 coordinate 6,133, forward strand.
ATCAGTTGGCAGCTGGTGTAAGCCGCAGCGTTTACAAAAACCTTATAGAATGTAGTATTGAGGGTTATTACAAACGCTTGCAAAATGTACTTGCGTATAAAGACGGTGCCAGTTTTTTTTCGGATGTGATAGGCTCATTTAACAATTCCTCATCCAGCTGGCAAGACAAAGTAACATCGGGTAATGGCAGTTCTTATGGCGCTGAATTTTTAATTCGAAAATCGCAAGGACGGTTTAACGGCTGGATTGGCTATACCTTATCATGGACGCAATTTGTATTTAAAGATTTAAATTTTGGTAAACCCTTTTATCCGCGGTATGATCGCCGGCATGATATCTCTGTTGTTAGCATTTTTAAATTTAACGATGCTATGAAATTATCTGCCACATGGGTTTATGGCACCGGCAATGCCATTTCACTTCCGCTTAGCAGCTTTGATCCTTCACAATACGCTGCCTACGGATCTGCAGCCGGCGGTGTAAATCAATCGCTCTCGTATTGGGGAATACAAGATTACGGACAACAGCGCAATGCTCACCGCATGGGGGCTTACCACCGGCTGGATATTGGATTACAAATTAGTAAAACGTTAAAACATGCCGTGCGAACACTTGAACTTAGTGTATACAATATGTACAACCGCTATAATCCGTTTTTTTATTATATTGAAGGGCAACAAGACGGCTCCGATAAACTTATGCAGGTTTCCCTTTTTCCATTAATTCCCAGTATTAGCTGTTCTTGGCGATTTTAGTATGCATACACAAATCCTTTACCTGTTAATTATATTAAGCCTTTACAGTTGCACTAAAGAAGCTGATATTGACCCACCCGACACGCAAAAAAAACCAGTTATAACTTGTTTTATAAGTCCAGATGAACCCCAAATTAGTGTTCGTATTGGCCTATCTATTCCACGTTTTGGCGTAGACAGCACACAACAAAAAAAATATTTAATTAAAGATGCCCGCGTAGAAATTAAAAGTATTAAACGCAGTATATTGTTATCCTATGATGCATCAAATGGTATTTATACTGCATCGGATGATACGCTGGAATTTTTAAGACCGGGGTTTATATATACGCTTTCGGTTCAAACCTCTAACTATGGTATATTAACGGCCACAACGCAAATACCAACCCAAACTATGATGTGTGATTCCGTTTCCACAAAATCAATAAACGCCAGGGATTCGTATTTAAGTATTAATGCCTATATAAGGGTCCAGAACGTGAATACAACCGTATGGCGATGGTTTTTAATGCGCAGGTTTTTGATTTAAACACCCTTATTTCACCCCTTGATACGCTTTTAATAGGTAATACATTTATTAATTATTTAGAAGAAGAAGGCTTGCTGAAACAAAAATCTTTTCGCGTTTCCAACGATATTTATATTTTTAAAAATGATACCTTGAATCAAAATTTATTTCTTAAGTGCGAACTGGCCCTTATGCAAAGTGATACTGCTTTTTATGCTTACCATAAGAGTTTGCAACTTGGGTTAGACAATAACGGTAACCCATTTGCAGATCCGGTAATGATTTATTCAAACATTAATGGTGCATTAGGATGTTTTGGATCTTACAGACTGCGGTACTTTACTTTTAGAAAATATTTAAAATAATGTCTAATACCTGGGGCTCACTATTTAAATTACACAGTTTTGGAGAAAGTCACGGTGTGGCCATGGGAGGTATTGTTGAAGGCATGCCTGCAGGATTTAAACTTGATGTTTCTGCATTGCAACAAGAGCTTAACCGCAGAAAAGCCAGCATTAATACCTACAGTACAACCCGATTTGAACCTGATGAACTTATAATTTTATCTGGAATAGAACACGAAATATGTTTAGGGAGCCCCATAGGATTTTTAATATGGAATAAAGCTCAAAAACCTCAAGATTATAAATCTACGCATGATATTTTAAGACCCTCCCATGCTGATTATACCTATTTGGCTAAATATGGATTACATGCACAATCCGGTGGCGGCAGAAGTTCTGCACGCGAAACGTTGTCGCGCGTTGTTGCAGGCGCTATGGCAAAACAAGTTTTATGTCATTATGGTATAACCGTTCAATCGTGGATTCAACAAATAGGGCCGCTGGCATGCAAAGATATTTGGGATTGGCCAGCAACACAATTTAAATCAGAAAGCATGTGCCCCGAAATTGACGTTTGGAACCACATGCAAAACCTTATTGAAACAACCCAAAAACAAGGCAATACCCTGGGTGGCACAATTCGCTGTATTATTACGGGTGTTCCCGCAGGTATAGGTGAACCCGTTTTTGACAAACTGCATGCAAAATTAGGACAAGGTATGCTGAGTATACCAACTGTTAAAGCTGTTGCATTTGCGGATGCCATTGCCTGCACGTCAAAGTTTGGCTCCGAAACCAATGATGCATTTTATACCGATGCCCATGGCAAAATTAAAACCCATACCAATCATTCGGGAGGTATTCAAGGGGGAATCAGTAACGGTATGCCCATTTGTATTGAAACTTTTTTTAAACCCATTTCCAGTATTCGCAGCGAACAACACTCTGTAACACATGATGGTAAAGCAACCACGTTCGCCATTGAAGGACGCCACGATGTTTGTGTACTACCCCGCGCATTACCAATTGTTGAAGCAATGGCGGCCATGACCATACTTGATTTTTGGATGCTACAACAATTAAAGCAATTTAAAGCGTAATACAGTTTTAATGTTTACGCACATCTTTTAAAAATTAAAGTTTGGTGATTACTTATTTAAGCAAACGATTTTTACAATAAGCTATAGTTTATAGCATTTTTGAATACCTTAAGCCTTTACTTTTGTTTGTGTTTTGCATTGTTGACATTGAAACCTGCGGTGGACGTTTTGAATATAAGCGCAGCCGTATTACCGAAATCTGCATTATCGTGCATGATGGCTTACAGGTAATTGAAACGTTTCATAGTTTAATAAATCCTGAATGTAATATTAACCCCTATTTTATTAATATTTCAGGGATTACCAACGCCATGGTAGCCGAAGCTCCAAAGTTTTACGAAATTGCAGATCGCATTATTGAACTTACACAAAATCGCATTTTTGTTGCACACAATGCAGCATTTGATTTTGGTTTTATTAAAGCTGAATTTGATGCGCTTGGATATAAATTTGATTGTGACACCTTATGCACCGTTCGATTAAGCCGAAAACTGCTTCCGGGCATGCATTCCTACAGTTTGGGCAATTTATGCTCCAGTTTGGGCATTACCATTGAACACCGGCATCGCGCACATGGCGATGCGCAGGCTACAGTTGTGTTATTTGAACGCTTATTAGAGTTAAAAGCTATTGATCCCCTTTGGAAGCACAAGGGCCTCGAGGCACTTATGCATACTGCTTCAAAAAAACGAATTCCAAAACTTATTGCCGATTTGCCCGAAGCCTGTGGTATCTATTATTTTTATAATCAGCACAATGAAATTATTTATATAGGTAAAAGTACAAATATCCGAAAACGGGCACAAAGCCATGCCCTGTCTGACAGTATTAAATCTAAAAGAATGATACAAGAGCTATATAGTGTTAGCTTCGATATTACTGGCAGTGCCTTAATTGCACTATTAAAAGAAAATGCTGCTATAAAACAATGGCAACCCAAATTTAATCATACACGTAAACACGCTTCATTTCAGTATGCCATTGATTGTATTGAAAACGAGCATAAGCCCCTGCAACTTAAAATTGAAAAACTACACCATTGCACAAATCCCCTGCAGGTTTTTAAAAGCCGCGGCGATGCCCTTAAAGCCCTACAGCATTGGGTTGAACGATATGAGTTATGCGCCAGCTATTGCGGTTTAAGCCAAGCATCATCCCATTGTTTTGAACACTATTTAAAACGTTGCAGAGGTGTTTGTACAGGTAACGAACCTATTACAGATTATAATTTACGCGTTAAAAACGCATTACAACGGTTTCAATATCCTCATGATAATTTTATAATTTTTGAAAAAGGCCGCACTGCAGATGAAACTGGTTTTATTAAAATTTTAAATCGCAAATTTCAAGGCTATGGGTTTATTTCCACCGAATCACAGCTGTATGAAGCACATGACTTTGAATCGTATTTTGAGAGCTCGGTTTCTATTGCAGAACATGATTTATTAATAACATCCTACCTATTTCAAAACAAACCCCGAATAAAAGTTTTAAATACAAATAGTATTACAACCCCAAATTAAAATAAATAGCTTTACATCAATATATTAAGGCTTTTTAATTAAATGATTTTGCAATAGATAACTAAAACCAGGCAAACCCAATTAGGGTGTAATTATTAAAGGTAAAAGCCAAACAATAACACCATTATTATTACTACCATAAAATAATGAATACACAACAACATGTAATCCAATTTAGCAATTACCTTAAATACCGAAGGTATAGTTCAAATACCATTAAGACCTATACTGAATGTTTGCGTGTGTTTTTAGATTTCCATGCTAGTGAATTGCCAAATGAATTAAACAATTCAGATATCATTCGTTTTAATCGCGAATACATTTTAGCTCGAAATTGCAGCATAAGTTATCAGAATCAGGTAATCAATGCCATTAAATTGTTTTACCGATCGGCACTTGGAGTTAGGATTGAAATTGATCATATTGAGCGTCCTCGAAGGGAAAAGCGATTGCCCAATGTTTTGAGTAAAGAGGAGGTTAAACGCATAATTGAATCGCCTGTTAACCTGAAGCATAGAGTTATGCTTAGTCTAATTTATGCCTGTGGTCTTCGAAGGGGTGAGTTGTTGAAATTGGTTCCGAAGTCGGTGCATTCAGATAGGAATTTATTATTAATTCATCAATCGAAGGGCAAGAAAGATCGGGTTGTTCCTATTAGTAATCGGGTCATTGACATGTTGCGGGAATATTACAAGGTGTATCGTCCGACCACGTATTTATTTGAAGGGCAAAATAAAGGAGAGACCTATAGCGAAAGAAGTTTACAATTGGTATTGTCCGCTGCTGTGAAGAAGGCTAAAATTAACAAGCCTGTTACGTTGCATTGGTTGCGTCACAGTTATGCCACGCATTTATTGGAATCTGGAACAGATTTGCGGTATATACAGGAGTTGTTGGGACACA
>RFNG01000060.1 GCA_009927275.1 Sphingobacteriia bacterium
CCGGGTACACATGGAACGCCGGCTTTTTTCATGGTAGCCTTAGCATTGCTTTTGTCACCCATGGCATTTATCATTTCAGGGCTAGCCCCTATAAATTTGATTTTGTTAAGGCGGCAAATTTCACTGAATTTAGCATTTTCACTTAAAAAACCGTACCCCGGATGAATGGCATCCGCATTAGTGATTTCAGCCGCTGCAATAATATTTGCCATATTTAAATAGCTTTCTTTGCTGGGAGGAGGACCAATGCAAACGGCTTCGTCAGCAAACTTAACATGTAATGAGTCTTTATCTGCTGTAGAGTAAACGGCTACCGTTTTAATACCCATTTCGCGGCATGTTCTTATAATACGAAGTGCTATTTCACCGCGATTGGCAATCAGAATTTTTTTAAACATACGTTGTTTTTTAACTGGGATCAACTAAAAATAAAGGCTGATCGTATTCAACCGGCGTAGCATCATCAACCAATATTTTAACAATTTTACCTTTAATATCACTTTCTATTTCATTAAAAAGCTTCATGGCTTCAATTATACAAACGGTTTTACCAATCTGCACACTATCACCTACATTTACAAAAACCGGTTTATCAGGACCGGGTGATCGGTAAAAAGTACCAATCATGGGAGATTTTATAGTTTGTAATTTAGAATCACTTGCCGGCGCAGCCTGGTTTTTAGTTTCCGATACAGGAACAGATATGGTTACGGGCTGCATTGATACAGGGTTTTGAGGTACCTGATGGGTAGGCGCAGGGGTCGTGTGTATGGTGCTGCTGGAATGAACTTTGATATTAAGTTTTATGTTGCCTGATTCCAATTCCAGAGCCTCAATTCCTGATTTTGAAACAAATTTAATCAGTTCTTGAACGTCGTGCATATTTGAAATTAGTCCGGTTTTGGTGTTTGAAACAGCATTTACAGAACCAGTTTTGGTAATCGATTTGGTAGCTTTCTTTTTCATAATACAAGGCTCAAAAGTACGTAATTTATAAGATTAGCATTTATTTAATAGATTCGTGTAAATTATAATCTTTAATTTTTTTTAAATAATTGTATACCAGTATTTTAAATGCAGTTATTTAAATTATATAATAGATTATTTTGCAAGTATACATTCAATAATTTTTAAAAGTAAATTGTAATAAAGGGCAGTTTTGTTTGATTTTTTTGAGCGCAATTTACTTATGTTGAATTATGTTTAGGGCGATACCTTCGGTCCGGGCTACTCCGGGCTCGCTTCGCTCGGTTTTTGCTGCGCAAAGAACCAAGCCCTGCGTATCCCTATCGCG
>RFNG01000006.1 GCA_009927275.1 Sphingobacteriia bacterium
TAGAACGAAAAGCGATATAGGTTAAAAGCACGGAAGTAATTGTAAAAATACCCATAGTATTTTCGTGCATATTGTTTGAATAAGACCAAAAGCAAACAGGTATAGTAATCCAAAAAAATATAGGCAACCAACTAGTATTTTTAAATTCATTTTGGTTTTTAAAAATTTGTTTCCATAAAATAATTATGAGAAGGGCTGTTATACACATTGTTATAAAAGTGTAAAAACGTTCAACATACATGCTATCACCCAATAATTTGTAAAATAAGGATTGAATACCAAAAACAAGTGGAGGTTGTTCATGAAAAGCTGATAATCCAGCAACATTATGTAAACTGAATTGCGGAAACCAAAAAGTTCCTATACCCATACTTAAATTATGCGATACACTTGTGTAAAGCATAGCGTCCATAAACATTCCGTCTTGTATAAGTGTTGGAAGAGTTAACCCAATTAAAACGCTTAATGTAAATAACCAAAAAGGCGCATGTTGATTTAGGGGTATCTTTTTAAGCATAATATTTGACAATTAATAAAATTTTAAAAGCAATTCAATTTACGAAAACAAATTATATAGTTAAAAATATAAAATGTAAAATGTAAAATAAGAATTTATACAATTATAATTTACTCATAAGTTTAGTTTTTTTCGAAAACACTCATAGAACAGGCTAGATAATTTATAATTATTTTATAGAATTTATTTCATTTTGTAATGTCAAATCTGTTAATTCAAATTCATTTTGTATATCAATACATTTAGACCAATCTATTTTTTGCCATTTTCTATTAATCATATTAAAAAGACCCATCATGGTTTGGCATATTCTTTTTTATTTTTTAATCGTTTTACATAAACGCCAGTCCTACTTCTGAATTATTTAAAAGTGTTCTACCCTAAATAATAACTGTTCATTTTCTCTGCTGCTTCGCGGTCGTTCACGTAAGCCAAAAAAAGTTATTAATGTATCTTAAGGTTTAAAAGTTCAATGCGTCTTAAATCACAGTCAATTATCAAATTTAAAATGCAGGGGTTTTAACTTTGTGTGATGATTTTACTGCCAGTTTAAAAATAACTGCATTGGCTTAACCTTTACTAACTTAAACGTTTAAGCACTAATTAATGTATAACAAGAATAACAGTTTTTACACATAATCT
>RFNG01000146.1 GCA_009927275.1 Sphingobacteriia bacterium
GGATCGATGATAAAAGGGTGAATTCATTTACAAGTGAAAATGATAAAATAGAAAATGACATCTTGTGTGAAAGTTTAATAACTATAGGTGTAACCGGTAGTCATATGCTAATGCCAAGTTTACTTTCAACATTAACTGTTCATTTACTACCCACTCATAAATACAAGAATATGGCAGAGGATGTAGTAAACTGCACGCAGGATAACCAAAAATTAAAGCCCTATCAGCACGTGTATTATTTCGGTAATTCTAATTGTACTGATATTTCAGCGTCTGATTTATGCTTTAAAATACTTATTCATTTTCAAGGTTTAACAGAGAAAACCTATAAACTTAAATCAAATCTAGTTCAAGGTCAAACGGAATGGATCTTACAACAATTTCCATATTTTAAGTATTTGGAGTTAAATCGATATAGAACAGCGGTGATCAATAACATTTCAACCACAAAAAAAATTCTTAAGATCGTTAGGACTTTTTTTAAATAAATTAATAATTCACATTAAAAAGTATCCGTATATTGATAGTCTTAGAGGATTAGCAATTCTTGGTGTGATCGTTGTGCATACTGCACAAAGCATTTCGAATTTACATCCAAACGTCTTCACATTTTGTAATTATGGCAAACATGGGGTGCAAATATTCTTTTTTTATCAGCTTATACATTGTGTTTATCACGTCAAGATAGAGCCTATAAAGTTAATGCCAATAAAAAGTATTTTATTAGACGTTTTTTTAGAATTACACCCTTGTATTATTTTGGAATAGCACTTTACAATTCGGTATACTTATTAAAAAGCCATACTTTTTTGCAATGGTTTAATGTTAATACCGAATATTCTGCTTATATCGTAATTAGGCACCTAAGTTTCACGCAAAGCTTTTCTTCCGATTTGATTTTTGGTGGTGTTCCGGGAGGCTGGTCTATTGGAACCGAGATTCTTTTTTATATTATTTTCCCCTTTTTATAAGATAAGATGTATTTGAAAAAGTCAAAATATAGGTTAATCCTTTTGCCTTTTTTTGTCGCATTTAGCTCATTTGTTTTCTTTAGAGCACTTCCACATTTGATTCCCCCGTTATCAAAACATAACCTTTATTTTTACTATTGTACATTTATCAATCAAGTTTCAATTTTTCTTCTTGGAATATCTTTTTTTATTTTATATAAAGACAAGAGCTTTAGTAAAGCTAACGGATATATTTGTTTATTACTTTTTACATTGTCTTCAAGCGTACTTTTATTTTTTAAACACATAGGTTTTCAAGACATATCGCCCTTTCCATTCTTTACGGGTTGTTCGTTCATTTTTTTATTCATAGCTTTTAGATCATTAGATTTTCTTAATATTAAGTTTATTCAATGGGTTGGTCGTGTATCTTTCTCAATGTATCTTTTTCATTTTCTATTTGCATGGGGATTATCTAGCCAATTAAATTCTATTCTTATTATCAATTTAAATAGTTATTTGATTTTAAGTATTAGCATAATGTTAACGGTATTGTGTTCACTATTAGTTGCAACGCTTACAAAATATATGATTGAAGACAAGGGAATAGAACTAGGATTCAAGATTATTAAACATAAATTGAACTTCATATGAAAATGTCAAAAATTAAATTCGCCATTGTTGGTTGTGGAAGTATAGGAAAACGCCACATTGCAGTGTTAGACGCCGATAAGGAAGCTGAGATTGTAGCTATTTGTGATTTAGATATTACAAAAGCTAATGAGTTGGCAAATTTATATGGCGGAATAAAATGTTATCAGTCTTATACTAAAATGCTTAGTGAAGTTGATGCTGATATAATAAATGTTGTAACTCCTCATTTCTTACATGCAGAAATGACAGTTGAGGCATTGAATAAAGGATTTAATGTACTTGTTGAAAAACCTATGGCTTTATCAAGTGCAGATTGTGAGCGCATGAATAATGAAGCAATAAAGAATAGCAAAAAGCTATGGGTCGTAAAGCAAAATAGATATAATGTACCTATTAAATTGGCAAAGCAAGCTTTAGTAGAAGAAAGGCTGGGTAAGATATTTATGGTTAAATGCGATATTTTATGGAATCGTTATCAAGGTTATTATGATGAGTCGCCTTGGCGCGGGAAAAAACAGCTTGAGGGGGGCGCCTTATATACTCAGGCAAGTCATTTTATTGATCTTTTGGTTTGGTGGTTTGGTGATCTTATCGAATCACAATGTAAAATGGAAACTCTGAACCATCAGATTGAGACCGAGGATTCAGGTATAGCTGTGCTTAAATTTTCGAATGGAACGCTTGGTAATTTTATTTGGACCACGTGTGTTTATAATAAGAATTATGAGGGGAGCATAACAATTATAGGAGAAAAAGGAACCATCAAGATTGGCGGACAATATTTGAATAAAATTGAATATTGGGATGTAAAAGGTTATCCTCTTCCAGAAGGAATTGAATTTACTGATAAACCTAACGCTTATGGCAAATACCAGGGAACAAGCTCTAATCATGATAAAGTTATTCGCTCTATCATCGCACAAATTAAAGGAAAAAATGTTGACGCCGTGGATGGATACGAAGGAATAAAAAGTATTAAAGCAATTGAAATGATGTATGGAAGCACAAAATAAACATACAAGGCTAAGTGTAGGGATTACGAATGTGCAATTTGGCAGAGATTGTAAAGTTGTTGAGCCAGTAAATTTATACGGTTGTAAAATTGGCGATAATGCTTTTATTGGACCCTTTGTGGAGATACAAAAAGATGTAGTAATCGGAAATAATTGTAAAATACAATCGCATGTATTTATTTGTGAATTAGTTACCATTGCTAATGATTGTTTTGTTGGCCATGGTGTGATGTTTGTAAATGATCTTTTTCAAAATGGGGGGCCGGCCAGAGGCAATAAGAATCTTTGGAAGAAAACTAAAATTGGTTCTAATGTTTCTATTGGATCAAATGCTACTATTTTGCCTGTTACAATTTGTGATAAAGTTGTAATAGGAGCTGGCTCTGTAGTTACAAAGAATATTACAGAGCCTGGAATTTATGCGGGAAATCCAGCCCAAAAAATAAGAACTATAAAATAATAAACATATGAAAGTGCCATTTGTAGATCTTAAATTACAGTACCAAACATATAAAACAGAAATTGACAAGGCTATCTCTGATGTTATTTCGGAAACAGCTTTTATTGGCGGATCTGGAAACAAATATGTACAACAATTTGAGTATGAATTTGCAGCTTATTTAGGCCTGAAGAATGTGATTACATGTGCAAATGGTACAGATTCTCTTGAGATCTTGTTAGAAGCATATGGCATTGGGGTTGGAGATGAAGTAATTGTTCCGGCACTTTCGTGGATATCAAGTTCGGAAGCCGTAGGTCGAAGTGGAGCTAAGCCTGTTTTTGTAGATATATGTGAAGATACACTTCTTTTAAATCCTGATTTAATTGAAACGAAAATTAACAAAAACACAAAGGCAATTATGCCTGTTCATTTATATGGAAATCCAGTAAATATGGAGCCTATAATGCAATTAGCTGCTAAATATAATTTAATTGTTATTGAAGATTGCGCTCAATCACATGGTGCTATGATTAATGGTAAACTAACTGGGACATATGGTCATGTATCTTCATTTAGCTTTTATCCAGGTAAGAATTTAGGTGCTTACGGTGATGCTGGTGCAATAGCAACTAATGATGATCATATAGCTGCAAAATGTAGGTTGATTGCTAATCATGGTCAATTCAAAAAACATGACCATGTTATCGAAGGGAGAAATTCTAGAATGGATGGCATTCAGGCTGCTATTTTAACTGTGAAATTAAAGTATTTAAATTTTTGGAATGAAAAAAGAAATAAATGCGCCATGCAATAT
>RFNG01000079.1 GCA_009927275.1 Sphingobacteriia bacterium
TGCATAACAACATGAAATTATTATACTACTATCCAATCATTTAAATTAAGCCATTACATTTATTCGTATTACATTTGTAATGTGCAACGTATTTTCTTTATTGTACTCGGATTATTTTTAACATATGCTCAAAATGCACAAGAATTAGGAACTGTTCAGGGCTTTTTATTTGATCGCGAAACTGGTGAACCGGTACAATTTAGTACCCTGTTTTTAAAAGGTACCCGTTTAGGCACTACCAGTGATATCAACGGTTATTATTCGCTTAACCGTATTCCACCGGGTACTTACATACTTCAAATTACCAATTTAGATTACGATACCCTTAAAGCACCCTTAACGGTAAAATCTGGTGAACTTTTGCAACGGAAATTTTACCTGCGTAAAGGCGGCTTTAATTTAGATGAGGTTGAGGTTTCAGTTAAACAAACCGAAAAAAAAGAAAATACCGGTGTGGCCCTTCAAAAAATAGATCCGGTAGTAATTAATAAATTACCCAGTGTAGGTGAACCCGATGTAGCGCAATACCTTCAAGTTATTCCGGGTGTAGTATTTACAGGTGATCAGGGCGGGCAATTATATATTAGAGGTGGATTACCGGTGCAAAATAAAGTGTTAATGGATGGCATTTGCATTCAAAACCCCTTTCATTCCATTGGTTTATTTTCAGTTTTTGACAGTGAAACCATGAAACATGCGGATGTATACAGTGCTGGTTTTGGTGCTGAATATGGCGGACGCACTTCTTCTGTAATGGATGTTAGAATTCGTGATGGTAATAAAAAAAATCATAGCGGAAAGGTTTCGGCTTCAACTTTTGGTGTAAAAACCATGTGTGAAGGCCCCATTATTAAACTAACCGAAGAAGGCCGCACCAGTGCCTCCTATTTAGTTTCCATTAAACATTCGTATTTGCCTCAAACATCTAAACTATTGTATCCCTATGCCGCAGCCGGATCTCTCCCTTTTTACTATACCGATATTTATGGTAAAACCTCTATTACCAGTGAGTCGGGCAGTAAATTGAATGTGTTTGGTTTTAAATTTAATGACAAAGTAGATTACAATAGTATTGCCCGCTATGCCTGGACCAATTCTGGAATTGGTAGTCAATTTGTTTTAGTGCCCGAGGGTACCAATTTGCTCATTGAAGGGGTTTTTGCATATTCTAATTATTCTATGACCTTTACTAATCCACTTATTGAAGACGAGTACAAAAGTAGTGGAGTTAGCAGTTTTAATACCGGATTTAACTTTGTAAAAGTAAATGGCTTTAACGAATGGCGCTTTGGATTTGAAGGAGTTATTTCAAATACCCAATACGCCGTAAAAATTAAAGACATGATGCCCGGTGATTTAAGCCGCTCCACAACCGACCTAGGGGCATTTGTTAAATACAAATGGCTGCCCGGAAATGCAAAAAAAATGGTGATTGAACCCAGTTTGCGCTTTCAATACTATGCCACATTAGGTGTATTTTCACCTGAACCCCGCATGGCACTTAAATGGAATGTTTTTGAGCGGTTACGATTTAAAGGCAGTGCCGGTCTTTACAGCCAAACATTAGCCAGTGCCAACAGTGACCGGGATGTTGTTAACTTATTTTACGGTTTTGTAAATGGTCCTTCAAAAAACAACTTTCCAAAATACTATTACGATAAAAACAATATAGCCATTGAAATGGCCAGCTCAACAACCGACGGAATTGCCCAAAAAGCGCAACATGCCGTTATAGGCGCAGAATGGGATATAACCAATGCATTAGAATGCAATATAGAAGTATATGAAAAAGATTTTAATCAAGTTATAAATGTTAACCGTGATAAAATTTTTGATGATGTTACCAGTAATCAAAACAGACCCGAGGTTTACCGTAAAGATTTTATTATTGAACAGGGACAATGCCGAGGATTTGATTTAACGCTTAAATACGAATACAAGCGCTGGTATTTTTGGGGTGTATATTCATTAACCTACAATTCACGATGGACGCATAACCCCTTTGATAATTCGGTTTTTATATACCCCCCAAATTTTGATCGTCGGCATAATGTAAATGTTGTAGGCTCATATGCTTTAGGAAAAGCTAAAGCCTGGGAAATTAATTTACGCTGGAATTTTGGCTCAGGTTTTCCATTTACCCAAACCCAAGGCTTTTTTAATCAAATAAATCCCAAAGAGAATATCAACTATAATTTTACAGAATCTAATGGTACTTTAAATTACATTCCCGCTACACTAAATGGCGGACGCTTACCCGATTACCACCGATTGGATTTTAGCATTAAATATTCACGTGCACTAACACAACGTAACAAACTGGAAATCAATATGGGAGCAACAAATGTTTACAATCGTGAAAACATCTTTTACGTTGATCGGTTTACCTATAAACGCATTAATCAATTGCCAATTTTACCTTCAATTCATATGGCATTAACCTATTAATATGGCACAAAAAATTTACACCCGTACCGGAGACCAGGGACAAACTTCATTGTTAGGGGGCACACGCGTTCCTAAACATCATTTAAGAATTGAAGCTTATGGCAGTGTAGATGAATTAAACACACATATTGGCCTTGTACGAGATTTATCTGAAATTGCCGAAATTGAACCCGTTTTACATCGTATTCAGGATTTTTTATTTCATATTGGTTCGCATTTGGCCAACGACACAAAATCTGAAAATATTAAACTTAAGCCCATAAATGCTTTGGAAATTAATACCCTTGAAAATACCATTGATGACATGACCGCGCAATTACAACCCATGACGCATTTTATATTACCCGGTGGCCATCCTTTACTTTCACATACCCATATTGCACGTTGTGTGTGCCGCAGAGCTGAGCGAGCGGTTATTCGACTGCATGAAACAGAGCCTGTTAATGCTGACATTATAACGTATTTAAATCGGCTTTCGGATTATCTTTTTGTTTTATCTCGTTTTTTTGCAAAGCATTTACAAATACCCGAACGCCTTTGGAGGCCTTAAGTATTAATC
>RFNG01000042.1 GCA_009927275.1 Sphingobacteriia bacterium
AATTTGAACTTGAGGAACATTATAATTTATTAAAAATCAATGAATTAACAGCTATTGTAAAAGATTGTAAATGGTATAATAAATATGTCCCTAAAGGATCCAGAAACGGCCTAGTATTTTAAACCATGTGCGGCATTGCCGGAATATATAGACCCATTGGAAGACAAGTGCTTTCAAATGAATTAAAGGCCATGACCGATGTTATTGTTCATCGCGGACCTGATGGCGAAGGATATTGGACCAAAGATAATATTGGTTTTGGACACAGACGATTATCCATTATAGATCTGAGTGATAATGCAAATCAACCCATGCATTTTGCAAATGAAAGATATACAATCACCTACAATGGCGAAATTTATAATTATCTTGAACTAAGAGAGAAATTAATTTCAAAGGGATATTCTTTCCGTTCAAAAAGTGACACGGAAGTTGTTCTTGCTTTATATGACCAAAAGAAGGAATCTTTTTTAAAGGACCTGGATGGAATGTTTGCTATGGCAATCTGGGATGATAAAGAAAAATCATTGTTCTGCGCAAGAGATCGATTTGGAGAGAAACCTTTTTATTATTCATATTCAAATGGCAATCTATATTTCTGTTCTGAAATGAAAGGATTATGGGCCGCAGGAATTAGAAAAGAGCTAGATCCGCATATGGCAGAACACTACATGTTATCCGGGCGTGTAACTAAAAATGAGAATACCAGCACGTTTTACAAAGGAATAAAACAGTTGGAAGCCGCTCATTATATGATAGTGAGAGAGGGTAAACAACCGGAAATTTCACGTTATTACGAGATCAATATTAGTAAATGTGAAACTATGAACGAGGATCAAGCAATCGAAAAATTTAGTGAGATTTTTACAAAGAGTGTAAGTTTAAGATTAAGAGCGGATGTGACTGTTGGATCAAGTTTATCGGGCGGATTGGATTCATCGAGCATTGTGATGATGATTGACAAATTAAAAAATGAAAGTGCAAGGCAAAACACATTCTCTGCGCGCTTCAAGGATTTTAGTAAGGATGAGGGAGAACACATTCATCAAGTGATTAAAGTTTGTAAAAATGTGCTTGGTCACGAAATTTATCCAAGTAATGAGGAAATGCAATCTGATTTTGAAAAACTGAAATGGCACCAAGAAGAACCTTTTGCTTCGGCTAGCATTTTCGCCCAGTGGAAAGTTATGAGTTTGGCAAAGCATCATAAAACCATTGTTCTTTTAGATGGACAAGGGGCCGATGAGTATTTAGCAGGGTATTTACCTTATTACAGAACCTATTTTAAGCAATTATATTTTACAAATAAGAGTCATTATAAAAACGAGTTTAAATCGTACAATAATTTAAGAGATAACAGTGCCGTAAGCGTTGAGGAACAAGAAACTTTACGCATGAAGATCGGGCGAATTAAAAAAAAACTATTAAATCAGCCTTTACCTTATAATTCTGATAGTTTATCCAACGAATTGAAAACCCATGTACAAAGTTTTGGTTTAAAGGAGCTTTTGAGATACGCTGATAGAAACGCGATGGCGCATTCACGTGAAGTGCGATTACCATTTTTGAGCCATCATTTGGTGGATTATGTTTTTTCATTACCCGATAATATGAAATTACGGAATGGGTATACAAAATATATTCTTAGAAAATCCATGGAGTCTATTTTACCAAAGTCCATCACATGGCGTATAGATAAAATAGGGTATGAGCCTCCGCAATCAAATTGGTTGGCTAACGATTTTTGGAGAGCAAAGATTGAGAGTGGTAAGAAGATCCAAGCTTCTTATTTTGGTAAGAATGTAAAGCAACAACCGGAATGGAATTATTTGATGATCGATAGTTTCTTAAAATAATAATGTCCAAAACGCTATTTATTATGTTCTATTTTCCCCCTTTTGAAAGGGTAGGGGGTAGGCGTTGGGCAAAACATATTAAATATTTACAAAGACAAAACATGGATTTTGTTGTTTTGGCAGGAGATTATACAGGCTATTCCCCTTGGATAAATGATATTGAAACGTATAAGAATAAGATCGAAAGAATTCCTGTTACTGTATATTATCCTTATTATAAACAAAAATTACCAAATGGCATATTTGATAAAATCCGTTGGAAATGGAGCTATTATTCAACCAAGCGAGCGGAGGAGAATTATCCTGGAAATTTTTGGGATGATTCAAGGGGCTATGAAGATATGTTTCTTAAAAAAGCGAGGGATATAATTAAACGAGAGGGTATATCGCACGTTTGTATGTCTGTAGGACCGTTTTCGTATTCTGGAGTCTTACCAAAACTAAAGAAGGAGTTCAAACATTTGAAAATATCTTTAGATTGTAGGGATTATTGGAATGATGGTTTGGACGCTATTTCGGAAAATAAGAAAGAATACGAATTAATTAAGCAACAGAAAGTGCTTAATGCGGTTGATCTTGTTTTAGCACCCAATAGTGAGATGTGTAGATACTTTGAACAGCAATTCAAGAAAAGTACATATTTACTCCCTCATTGCATTGATGAGGAGTTTCAAAATATTTCAACGGAGGTAAACAATAATTACAAAAAGGACATTTCATTTTTATATGGAGGTTCGCTGTATAATGGCATGGAGAAGTATATTTTGCAATTGGTTGAACTTTTAAAAGAGATAGAGAATTCAGGCATGAAAGCATGTTTAAAGATTCGAACCATGCAACCTGGTTATGCAGCTCAGTTGAAAAAAAATGACATTAATGTCGAAGTGAAACCACTTTTGCCAGTAAATGAATTCATTCAATTGGCCTTAGGAGTCGATATTTTACTTTTGTTTAGACCTGATTGGAGTCCGAATGGATTTTCAAGTAAGTTCTATGAGGCCATTGCTTTAAGAAAGCCTATTGTTTATTTTGGTCCAAATGGTGAAGTAGATCAATTTATTAAAAGCAATAAACTCGGATTTAGTATGAATGAACATACTGTGAAGGAAATGGCAAAACGTATCATTGATAATAAAACTTCCGGATCTATTCCAGATAGAACGTTCCTTTTAAGTGAACATACGTTCGAGTTTCAAACAAAGAAATTGGTTGATCTATGGAATACCTATTACAATTTTGAAAATTAAATTCTTTATAACGCCTGTGTATCCCTTCGGTAATGATCATTATTACCACGAAATGATCGCTTTGGCCGAAGGCTTTGAAGAATTGAATCATATTGTGATAGGAAATTGTAATTACTGGTGGCAACCCGAGAAGAATTCGTTCTTGATTAATGAGGCTATAGAAGATAATAGTTTTGATATTGCGATTTACGATTACCGTTATGTGACATCATTTGATCATCTATTATTTAGAAAGGGATATCCTAATTTTGATCAATCAAAAAAACATATTTTAGTAGACAGAAATGATTGGTTGCAGCCCATTTGGTGGAAAAACAAACATTATGATATATTTGATTTTATTTTTGCAGGAAATTTGTATAGCAATATTAACTATGCAAAAAATATAAGACCCTGGGCCATTGGACTTACCAAGCGGATCATGAATACAATTGATAAGTATTACCAAAATGGCTCAAAACGAGAAGAGCTGGTAGGATACAATTTTAGAGTGAATCATAATATGCGAGGTTATGTGTTAGATAACCTAATGGGAAGTTTAAAGAAACTTCCGGCTGTTGATAAATTTACGAATGGCGAGGTTCAAGGTGACGTAGACAAGCATTATTTCAAAGCAAGTACACGTAGACATAATCCTGAATATTATAAACTATTATGTTCCGTAAGATCTTTCATGGCGTTTGGAGGTTATTATGAGCACAAGCCTATGCGTTATTTGCCATATAGTATACTGGACAAAATTGCACGAAAACCAGCTTTCTTTAAATATAAATCTCACAAAAAATCCAATAAGGATTTTTCGGATGAAATATTTATTTTTCAACAGGATAATTTCCGCTTTTGGGAAGTATTATATAGCGGATCAATTGCAATTAATATTGATCTGGAATATTGGAATTTTAAACTACCGGTAATGCCTAAGCAAGGTTTACACTATTTAGGGATTAAGAAACTAAAGGGAAATGATATGGAGCGCACTTTATCTAAACTTAGCAGTGCTGAATTGGAGAAGATTGGAAATGACGGACGAGAATGGGTTGCACAACACTATTCTCCAAAAGCACAAGCTCAAAGAATTTTAAGCACACTTAAACAGTGACAAATAAAAAATACCTTTATGTAAAAGGTTGTGCGGGATTAGGAAATAGGCTAGTGACTGTTTATTCGGCCTTGCAGTATTGTAAAAAGAATAACAGAAGTATTGTAATTGATTGGACTGACGGTCAATTTGATAAAAAAGGTATAAACGCTTTTGAAAAATGCTTTGAAATGCGAGTTGCAAATGAAACAAAAATTGAAGCAATACCAAACTGGGAGCAATTAACGCATAGTTCGGTTCTTTTCAAGAAAAACAAGGGAGAAGGCGTGTATGACCTTTATTTAGATACGCAATCGACCTTATGGAAAAAATTTCCAATGAAATTGTTCTTTTTGGAAAGCTCAAGAAAACTTAGGAGAAGGTGGCAGCCGATAAAGAACGGAAGTTTTTCAAACTCATTGAATTTTGGAAGCGACCTTAAAGACAACAGAACGGAAGATGTACTATACTATGTGGATTCATTACCTTATTTAGATTATTCGGAACTACCTAACAGTATAAAATTAAAATCGGCAGTAGCTGAAAAGATAAACGAATTTGCCAGGCAAAACAATATTTCTAAGGCCGTTGGTGTTCATGTAAGAAATACTGATAAACGCCCTACAAAGGAAGTAATTCGGGTTATAGATCATATCAAAGCCATGCATAGCACAGCTTCAGTCTTTTTGTCTACTGATTCTAAAGAGGCAGAGGATTTATTCGCAAAGAATATCTCTAATCTGATATTGTTTCCTAAACAAAAACCTCAATTAAATGGGGAAGGCATGCATCAGTGGGCGCTTTATAATAATAAAGACGATCAAAAGTATATGCTTTATGAAGAGTGTGTGATTGAAATGTATTTGTTAAGTAAATGCAACTATTTGTATTATCAGGGAAATTCTACATTTTCTTCGATTTCGAAGGTTCATCACAATAATAAGAACAACTGCTATAACTGGTTAAAACTTCAATGACCTTACTTCTTCAATTATTGGCACTTGTATCAATTATATTAATCTACACTTTTATTTCAGACGTGATCATGAAGTGGATCTGGAGGGTTCTCAAGGTGCAAAGAAACGAGAATTTTTTTATAGAGCTTTTTTATAATGTTCTATTGTTTACGATTATAATAGTAAGCATTACAGCCATAGTGGCAACTAAGGGTAAAACTATTTTTATATTAGCTCCAATACTATTTTATTTTTATTACATATCAGTTAAAAGTAATGATTTAAAAAGTCAACAAACTAAAGCTGTAAGAAGCAGTTTTTCTTGGATTGTTGTGGCCCTAATTTCATTGCTTACAACCATAATTTCGTTCTATGTTATTCTTAAATTCTCCATAAGAAATGACGTTTCGTTCTATACAAAGATATCGGAGTGTTTGATATTGCAAGGAAAAGAGAATCTTTATCATTATTATAATAATGAGAACCTGGTCTTTAATGGAAATGTTCCGTATCATTATTTTGAGATGTGGTTTGGTGGATTATGTTTTGCGATTATCAAATCTTTAGGTATAAGCGCACTAAGTAATTACTTGATTTACATATTCTTCGTCTTTAACCTTTTTAGAGTGATTGCAGTGATCGGCATATTTGCCCTTATTATAAAATATGTAAAACTTAATTATATTCACTTTGTAATCGTATTTTTACTACTAATCATTGATGTTTCTGCCTTTTGTAATTGGGGAAATGACTCCTATGTTCCCGAATCTAATTTTTATGAACGACCTAATTTCATATTTTATTATTTATTTCTTATTCCTATATTTCATTCTATCCTAATTGATAAAAAAGATCAATTGGTCATTTGGTCTGCATTTTTTATCATGACTACTATTACAGCTTTACCTGCGGTTACGGGGGCTATTTTCCTTTATTTGGGATATGAGTGGTTCAAGAATAAGCAATTGAGAAAGAGCATAATCAAACTTCTTTCTTGTTTTGTTGTATTTATTTTTTGTTACGCTACGTTTTATAAAGTTTTAGGAGTATCAAAAGAGGCTTCAATCGTTGAGCCATTATCAATAGCACAGATCATAACTAAAACTCTTTCTATTTGGAAAGCTTGTGTATTTATGTTCTGTATGCTTCTTTTTAAAGTGGGGATCATTATCTTACTGTCTCTTGTGA
>RFNG01000009.1 GCA_009927275.1 Sphingobacteriia bacterium
CGGCCTAACAGACCAACTGCAATTTTCTGCGAATCCGATGAGATGGCAATGGGGGCATTGCAAGCGCTGCGTCGTCATGGGTTAAAAAGTCCTGAGGATATTTCAATCGTGGGCTTTGATGGTCATGAGATGGCTGAGTTCTCAGAGCTAACAACAATCGAGCAACCAGTTGCATTAATGGGCGAAATGGCCGCCTGGTCGATCATGGAGCGCTTACGCAAGCCCCATGTTGTTCCACCATCATTGGTCCTGCCTACAACGCTGGTAGTGCGAAATACCACGCGCAGATTATTACCAGAAGAGGCCTAGTCCGCTTTAGTTATAAGGGCTGGCAAGGTAGCCTTCCTAGATGCCTGACACTAACGTTCAAACTCCAGCCCTTGCCGAACTACTTACTCACCACTCAGAAAAATGGCGTGGCTTTGATCGCGATGTCTTGCCTCTTCCAGTTGCCGAGATGGATTTTCCTATCGCCGAACCAATTCGCAGAGTTTTACAGGAAATGGTTGCTCAATCGGATTTAGGGTATTTGGGGTCAATCCCAGAGCTAGCAACGGGTTTTGCGCACTTTGCAGCCGAACAATGGAGCTGGAGCGTTGATACATCGCAGGTAAAGATTGCCTCCGATGTCGGAGTTGCCGTAGTAGAAGTTTTGCGAGTTTTTACAAAACCTGGTGACACTATTCTCATTAACTCACCCGTTTATCAAAATTTCTATAATTGGATAAATGAAACGCGCCTCACACAGATTGATGTGCCATTCATTCGGACCGAAACCGATAGCGAGGGAGAGAATCCTTGGCAGTTAGATCTAGATGCAATTGAAAAGATCTACGCTTCAGGTTTAAAGGTGCACTTGCTGTGCTCGCCCCACAATCCGCTAGGTCGTGTTTATTCAAAAAATGAACTTACTCGATTTGCAGAGATGGCCAAGAAGTACGGCGTACTAATAATTAGCGATGAAATTCATGCACCGCTGACTTTTAAATCGGCAGTATTCACTCCGTTTTTAGCACTCAATGACACTGCACGCGAAGTCGGCATTACGGTCACAGCTGCATCCAAGGGCTGGAATATAGCGGGATTAAAGTGCGCAATTATCGTTTCACAGAATGATGTAATCAAAGCTCAGTTGGATCAGATGCCCCCTGCAGTTCACTTTCGCGCTTCGATTCTAGGTGCTTTCGCATCGGCCGTCGCTTTTTCAGAGGGTGGAATCTGGCTTCACACAGTGATGGGCCAGCTCGATCACAATCGTTTTCTTATCCGTGACTTACTAGCCGCGAAATTACCAACCGTTAAATACCATATTCCTGATAACAGTTATCTGGCCTGGCTTGATTTATCTAGCCTGGGTCTGGGTGAAGATCCATCCCAGACATTGCTTGAAAAAGGACGCGTAGCGTTTAACTCTGGCTCTTTGTATGGAGCTCAATGTTCTCAGTATGTGCGTCTTAATTTCGCAACGAGTCCAGAGATAATTACTGAGGCTATAGAGCGCATTGTGCGCACGGTGTAATTCGCAAACGAAAGAAGACCGGAAGGTTTAGGCTGAGCCCATGAGTAAACACCTCGAGACTAAGGCGATCTCTGCCGGCCGCCCAGAAGTTGTTGCCGATGGCACACTTAATCCATCCATTGTTTTGAGTGC
>RFNG01000083.1 GCA_009927275.1 Sphingobacteriia bacterium
AGGTTAAAAAACCGAACCTGTGAAGCCCGCAAGACGGCGACCGCAAAGCGGTAAGGCCCAAATAAAAAATAACATAAAGAATATAATTAGGGCGATGCATTATTGATTCAGAACATCCTACCTAGGGTTCTTTTTACAGTTCTACAAAAACTCTATGTAAGTAATCAAAAATCACTTTACCTTGGAGTTGTATAAAAAAACTTATCGGTTTTAATTACCTTTAAAAAACATATGAATACCATTGAATTACAAGTAGAAAAACATGTACATATTATTAAGCTAAATCGGCCAGAAAAATTTAACAGCTTTAATGCAGCCATGGCTAAGGCATTATTACAACATTTAGATGCTTCTGAACAAGACCCAACCTGCCGTTGTATAGTATTAACAGGAAATGGCAAAGCCTTTTGTGCCGGTCAAGATTTATCAGAAGCTATAGATCCACATGGTCCGGGTATTGACCATATTGTTAAAGCACATTATAACCCCATAATTTTAAAACTGCGTCATATTAAAAAACCCATTATAGCTATGGTAAATGGTGTTGCAGCGGGTGCAGGCGCTAATATCGCCTTAGCTTGTGACATTATAATTGCGAGTACACAGGCTAGTTTTATTCAGGCATTTAGTAAAATTGGCTTAATTCCGGATAGTGGAGGAACTTTTACCCTGCCCCGAATAATTGGTATGCAACGAGCAAGCGCATTAATGATGACGGGTGATAAACTAAGCGGAACAGAAGCGGTACAATGGGGATTGGCTTATAAATGTTTTGATGAAGCCGAATTTAACGCACAAGGCTTAGCCCTTGCACAAAAACTTGCCGCCATGCCCACTATAGCGCTTGCTGAAACTAAACGCTTGTTAAACGAAAGCTGGAGCCAACCACTTGATATGCAATTAGAAGCTGAACGTCAAGCGCAAAATTTCTGCTCGCAAACTTTGGACCATCAAGAAGGTGTAAATGCGTTTTTAGAAAAACGTAATCCTGAATTTAAAGGGCATTAACTGTAATTTTAAAAAGCGTATTTTGTTTACCATGCTTAAAATAATTTCAAATAACAAGCTTAAAAGCAAGGCATAAATTTTTAGTAAATAGTGTATTACTAAAATTTTAACGTAGCGCCATGATATGACAAAAAAAATGCCCTCTTTTTGGAGGGCATGTTATTTGGTGGGTTGAATTGTAAATAACATTGTAAAAATAAACAATTGTGGTTTATTTTTAAATTTATATAATATATGTTTAACATTAAAATAATTTATGGATTACAAAAGTCGCAATACATTGGGTCTTGATAGGATAAATTATGGGAGGGTAAAGTTTCTTGCATAAAATTACAGCCTTTGCATTTTTTAATATGTTTTAAAACAGTTGGCGTTGGATTTAAACAGTTTTTACATGGCAATCCACTTATAGAATCCACGATGTCAAAACCCATTAAATTGCATTGAGGACATGTAGATTGAATTTTAAGGATTAGTTTTTTTGCAAGCTGTTTTATATTGTGCATTCGTGTGGGATTATGCATGGCGCGCATATCCGTTTCGGCAATAACGACATTACTATTGTGTTTTAAGTGCTGGTATGCTTCTTTTAATTGTGCATACGAAGTAATTCCTTTTACAAGCTGAATTTGTTTTGTATGCGTGGATTTTAAAATAACTGCATGCTGGGGGAATTTAACTTGCTTACAAAATTCTATTAATGCTTCCCACGAATGTATTTCTTGACTATTAAAATTGGTTTCAGTAAATATATAACGAGCATAAATTTCTGTAAAATCAATGGTATTGTAAAATAATAAATGCTCTTCATTGGCATACAAAAATGGAATGCTGGGATGAGGCCCAAACGAGCCCTCGCTGCTTAAAACAAAATCAGTCTGGGTCCGTTGCAGTGCCAATTCACACTTTTTTTTTAATGTTAGCTGTGGTGTATAAATGCGCTCCACTTCACCTGTAAATGTTCCTAAAATATCCGTGTCTATATTTTTTGCTACACAAACATTAAATCCCAGCCCTTTAAAGAGTGGCGCCAATACCTGTTCTTTTTTATGCTTTGTAGCAATACATAAGGATTTACCAAAAAACATTTATTTTAATAGAGTAAGATGAATATCGGCGTCTATTTTAATTTTTATATTTTTCTTTTGAGCCAATGTAAATAATTTTCCAATTTTTTGTTGTGATTTTTTTAATTCCAGTATGCGCTTAATGGATTGTTTGTCGGGCTTGCCTGTGCGTTCAAAATGACTAAAGTGCTTAAGTTCATGAAATCGGATTTTGTTTGAAAATATTTGATTTAATATAAGCGATGCTTCTTCCGCAGAAAAAATACCGTGAATTAATTTATGTGCTGAATGATTCATAGTTAGGCTATTGAAACACTGGCGTGAATAATACAGGATTGTTTTTTTAATTCAACATAGTTGCGCAATTCGTAAAGTTGACGTTGAAGTGCTTTTATGCGTTGTTCACGGTGTTTGGTGTCTTCCTCACCTAATTGTGCGGATATTTTATTTTCATGAAACTTTATTTTTGCATGTACTAGGCTTGTTATTAAATCCATGGTTTCATTTGGCGTAAAATCGCCATCAATTAAGTTTAATATTACCATAAAAGTGTTTTTGTTAATGTATTTGTAATTATTGTCCTTGTCCTAATGAAAATCCGGGAATTCCGTCAAATTCATATAAATTTTCAGTTTTGATACTATCTAAACCTAATTGTTCGGTTTTATCAAGTAGTTGTAAAATGAAGTGTTTGGTAAAACTTTTTCCTTTAAATGCCTTAAAGCGGCATCTCCAATGATCTGTACAAAACGTTTCTTTAAAACCGTCGGGCCATACTTTTATGCCACGGTTAGTAATCATGGCAAGTTCAAACACATCCGTATTTAAAGGCTTTAAGAGTTGAGCCAAATCGTTGGGATTTGTACCGGCCCAGTGTAAAAATATATCAACTCCAATAAGCGTTTTTAATTTTGATTTTTTTCTGACATACGGTTTTAGATTTAATTCTGTGTTTACACTGTAAGTGACAGATTTTAGCTGACTTGGTTTTTTATTTAAATTTTGTATAATGGCATCGGCAAAGGCTTGTGTTCCTACCTTTTGTTTACTAATTCCGGGTTTAAAAATATCGTATGTGTGTATACCGTCCTCTATGGTTTTTAACCAAGCATTGTGTACGCGCTCCGCAACATCGTTTTGATTGATATGATTCAGCATCATTATAGCGCCTTGTAACAATCCGGATGGATTTGCAATATCCTGCCCTGCCCGTCTAGGTGCTGAGCCATGAATAGCCTCAAACATAGAACATTCTTCACCTATATTTGCAGAACCAGCTAAACCCACCGATCCGGTTATTTGTGCCGCTACATCAGATAAAACATCCCCATATAAATTTGGCATTACAATTACATCAAAATATTCGGGTGTATCTGCCAGCTTTGCCGCGCCGATATCAATTATCCAATGTTCGTTTTCTATGTTAGGGTATTCTTGCGCAATTTCATCAAATACTTTATGAAACAATCCATCCGTTTGTTTCATAATATTGTCTTTTGTAAAACAAGTAACTTTTTTACGATTTTGTTGTTTCGCAAATTCAAATGCATAACGGACAATTTTTTCACATCCGGGCCTGCTAATAAGTTTAAGGCACTGCACCACCTCATCGGTTTGCTGATGTTCTATACCTGCATATAAATCTTCTTCGTTTTCACGAATAATTACCACGTCCATTACCGGATGCTTGGTTTTTACAAAGGGATGCAAACTGATGCATGGACGGATATTGGCATACAGGCCTAAAAATTTACGGGTTGTAACATTTAAGCTTTTGTAACCGCCGCCCTGAGGTGTAGTAATGGGTGCTTTTAAAAATATTTTGTTTTTTCGTATAACATCCCACGATGTATTTGAAATTCCAGACGTATTTCCTGACAAATACACTTCTTCACCTACTTTTATTTCATCCATTTGAATTTTTGCGCCTGCTGCAAGTATCACTTTAAGTGTAGCTTCCATAATTTCAGGACCAATTCCATCACCTTTGGCTATTGTTATTCGTTTCATTTTTTTTGTTTACAAAGTTGCATCGGTTTACGTTGTGTTTATATTATTTATTGAAATACCTGTCATTAATTATAT
>RFNG01000026.1 GCA_009927275.1 Sphingobacteriia bacterium
GTTTGTGGAAGGAGATAGAAGAAGTATATCGGAACACGCCGTGGACAATCACCCAATTTTACACTTCCTTATTCACCCTGATACCTATTATCAAAACCATTTCTATGAATAGTGTGAAATTACATCAGATATTAGAACATTTGAATAAAACTAAATGTAAATTTTCAATTTTAAATAGAATACATTTAGAGATTACAGGAATCAATAATCCTAAAGATGCCATTGCGACTCAGATGATATTTATTGGAGAGGAGCGACAGGATTATGAAGCTATTGTAAGTAGTACAAATTCAACTTTCATTATAATGAGTAATGATCATAAAAATGATCCTATTCTTAATACTTTCACATCCAAGTGCCTGTTATTTGTTGATCATCCAAGATATTATTTTTCGATTATTTATAATGCCTTCTTTTACGAAAAGAAAGTTGCAACTATAGCCACGAACAGCAAAATATCAAAAAAAGCAATTATTGGTAAAAATGTGAGTATTGGCGAGTATGTAGTCATAGAAGATGATTGCATTATTGGTGATGATAGTTTTATTGATAGTCACGTAACCATAAAAAGCAAAACTACACTAGGAAAGTCGGTTCGTATTTATGCAGGTGCGGTCATTGGTTCTGACGGTTTTGGGTTCATAAAAAAGGATTCTAGCGTTGTTAACTTCCCTCACGTAGCAGGTGTAGAGATATGCGAAGGCGCAGAAATAGGTGCTAACACGGTTATTGACAAGGGCGCACTCAGAAATACCTTCATAGGCAACCATACAAAGATTGATAATCTTTGTCATATTGCGCATAATGTTCACATTGGTAAGAACTGTTTCATCATTGCAAATAGTATGATCGGAGGAAGTACTAACATAGGAGATAACACGTGGATTGCACCATCTTCATGTTTAAGAGATGGGCTAACTATTGGTACGAATGTAACCATCGGTATGGGATCTGTTGTCATAAAAAATATACCCGATAGTGAAACATGGGCAGGTAATCCGGCATGCAGAATGGATGAATTGAAACGCAGGATAAAAAAGCTTTCGGGATCATAATGCCTAAACGCTCACAATGTAAAACAATTGTTATTGGTTGTCAAGAGATCTGCGGATGGATCGCTCTTCTTTCTTCAGAATTTAGAAAAGCTGGATATAGAGTAATTTCTATAAGTCCCGGAACAAAGTACTACAATGATCAGAGTTACACATTAAACAAGGATCATTTCGCATTAGATTATTTTATACTCAGAATCCGTAGCAATATTATTGGAAAATTGACTCATTTAATTTACACGGTATTAAGAAAGTTATTTCTAAGTCTACTTAATAAGGATCTTTCAAATCGGCTTCGGGTACATGCAAATAATTATCTATATCAACAAGCCGATATTTACATTCACATCTGGGAAGGTTTAGAGTCAAGTGACGCGGATCTTTATAAATTCAAAATAAGAGGAACTAAAATTGTATCATGGTTTGTGGGTGATGAGGTAAGATTCTATCCTACCACATTGAAAGAGTTCAATATCGATAATAATTATTTTCTGGAATACAATAAGCACGTAATCTATACACCACTGCGTAAATTGAGAATGCACGAAAGATTTTCTGATGTTATCTTCTCTGTGCCTGATCAAAGCTCACTAGCTTTACGTCCATACCATCATTTGCAGATCCCATTGGATCTTACAAAGTACAGATATAAGAATACAGGCAATGATATTCCTATTATTATTCATATTCCAAGTGCACCTTTGTTAAAAGGATCACCGGTATTTGAAAGTGTCGTAAAGGAACTTTCTGAAGAAGGACTTCAATTTCAATTCAAAAACATAAATAATATTCCGAATTCAGAAGTGCGTAAGCTTTTAACCGAAGCAGACATTCTTTTGGATGAACTTTATATGCACGGCCCGGGTATGCTAGGTATGGAAGCTATGGCTAGTGGTTGCTGCGTAATGGTTAAGTATCTTGAAACATCACCGGGCTGTTTTAAACCACCTGTTGTTTCAATCACATCTGACAACTTAAAGTCAAAACTTCGTGAGCTAATTCAAAACAAATCCTTAAGAGAAGAAT
>RFNG01000082.1 GCA_009927275.1 Sphingobacteriia bacterium
GCCTTAGCCGGCTGTAGGGGCGTAGCGTTCTTTTAACCGCAGGTTAAAAAACCGAACCTGTGAAGCCCGGAAGACGTCGACCGCAAAGCGGTAAGGCCCAAATAAAAAATATCATGATGAATATAATTTGGACGATGCCTTCGTTTCGAGTTTATTTTGTTTATAGTATTAGGGCGATGCTACTATAAACATTAAAATGTACTAAAGTCAATTTCAAATCGGTTTCATTTCAATGTGCAATTGAAATTTAATGCATTTAATTCTTAAAAATCATTACTAAGTTGGTTGGTTGCCTTTTGTAAAATTTCAAAAGCATTTTCGGCCATTAAATTTTCTTTATCTAGTGTGGGGTTAATTTCAACCATTTCAAAACAACATATTTTTTTACTACGCATAATATAGTAAATAAGGTTGCCGGCTTCTTTTTCGGTTATGCCGTTTGGGGCAGGTGTTCCGGTTCCGCTTGAAATTCGTGAATCCATACTGTCTACATCAAAACTAACATAAATCAAATCGCAGTGTTCCAGGTAGTTAAGTGAATCAATAGCAATGCGCTCAACAGCTTTTTTGCGTATTTCTTGTAAATTAAATACCCGTACCTTATTTTTTTTAATTAAGTGATCTTCAGGCGTTTCCAGGTCTCGTAAGGCAATATACACCAGGTCAGAGTACTGAATTTTAGGATAAATTCCGCCCATATGTTTTAATTTTTCCCAATATTCCAGGGTTTCATCATCGGGTTTGTTTTGTTGCCGTTCACGGTTATCTTCGCCCAACACACAGCATAGGGGCATGCCGTGCATATTACCACTTGGGGTGGTATAGGGACTGTGAAGGTCGGCATGGGCATCAATCCAAATTACACCAAGCCGCTTTTCTGGATAGGCCATGCGAATGCCGGATATGGTTCCTAATGCCGAACTGTGATCGCCGGCCAGTACAATGGGTATTTGATCAGCCTTAATAATTTTGGCTATTTCTTTTGACAAACGATCGTTTAAACTGTATATGCCCTTTATACGTTTAGCGTAATCGTGTATAATAGGCTCCAGTAAAAGGTTGTTTTCGTGAGGTATTTCAACCGATTTAAAGCGTTTAAAAAAGGGGCTGCCAAAGTCAAGGGCTGCAATTTTAATGGCATCTACCCCCAAACTTGAACCTCGCGTGCCGGCTCCAATTTCACTTTTAATTTCAACTATTTTAATTGGTTTTATCATAAGTAAAGCACTTACATTTATGTTTTTGATATAATCTAAATCGCTTACTTTGTAAATTCTTAAAATATGTAAAATTGTGGATAACCTGTATTCAACATTAATTCATCAAACCTTTAATTTTCCACAAGAAGATTTTGAGGTTATAGATAACGAGCTGTATTTCAATAAAATACCATTAATGCAAATAATAAAGCAATATGGTACCCCTTTGCGCATTACCTATTTACCAAAAATCACGCATCAAATACAAAAGGCCAGACGCTTGTTTAATGTTGCCATGGCCAAAACCGATTATAAAGGAAACTACCATTACTGTTATTGTACTAAAAGTTCCCATTTTAGTTTTGTGCTTGATGAGGTATTAAAAAACAAAGCGCATTTGGAAACCTCTTCTGCCTTTGATATTCCCATAATTAAAGAACTGTACCGTAAAAATAAGCTTAGCAAAGATACATATATAATATGTAACGGTTATAAACGCAATACCTATAAACATAATATTATTGAGCTTATTAACGAGGGTTTTAACGTTATTCCGGTGTTAGATCATTTAGATGAAATTGAGTATTATAAAAAGCACGGAAAAGTTGATGTTATAAATGTTGGTATTCGCATTAGTACCGAAGAAGAGCCCTCTTTTGCATTTTACACATCAAGACTGGGTGTACGTAACAGTGAAATTATTAAACTGTATCAAGAAAAAATAAAAGCCGATGCGCGGTTTAAATTAAAACTTTTGCATTTTTTTATAAATACCGGAATAAAAGACACCATTTATTACTGGACCGAATTAAACAAATGCTTAAATATTTATAAAGAACTAAAAGCCGTTTGTCCGGAGCTGGACAGTTTAAATATAGGGGGGGGCATGCCCATTCGTACTTCTTTAGGTTTTGAGTATGATTATGAATATATGATAGAAGAAATTGTGGCTCAAATTAAATTGTTTTGTACAGAGCATGAAATTGATGAACCTCACATTTTTACTGAGTTTGGTTCTTATACGGTTGGTGAAAGTGGCGCATCACTGTATTCGGTAATAGATCAAAAACAACAAAACGATCGCGAAACCTGGTACATGATTGACAGCTCATTTATTACTACCTTACCCGATACCTGGGGCATAAACCAGCGATTTATTTTGCTGGCTGTTAATCACTGGAACAAACCCTATATACCGGTAAACTTGGGTGGTTTAACCTGTGACAGCATGGATTATTATAATACCGAGGCCCATACCAATCAGGTATTTTTACCGGTATTGCCCGCTGCAAACAAAACACCCTTGTACATTGGATTTTTTCATACCGGCGCCTATCAAGAAGCTTTAAGTGGATACGGAGGTACACAACATTGTTTAATACCCGCTCCTAAACATGTGTTAATTGATATTGATGAAGAGGGCGAATTTACAACCCGACTTTTTGCCAAAGAGCAAAGTCATAAAAGTATGATGAAAATATTAGGCTATTAGGATCAGTATTTTGGTTTTTTTTATTACTTTTTGATGTAGCTACTGGAGTTTAACTTTATTATATCTAAAATCATAAATTAAAAGTGATTAATGTTTGGGGTGATGCCCTCTGATTAGTTTTTTTTGTTTGTAGTATAATTTGAGCGATGCCTTTGGCCCAGGCTACTCTGGGCTCGCTTCGCTCGGTTTTTGCTTCACAAAGAACCAAGCCCTGCGTATCCC
>RFNG01000022.1 GCA_009927275.1 Sphingobacteriia bacterium
CCGACTCCGACTCCGACTCCGACTCCGACTCCGACTGGAGGCCCGAGTGTCACTTCGGTCTTGCCAACCTCAGGTTCAGTCGCTGGGGGGTCAGTCATTACGATTACAGGTTTGAATTTCACCGGAGCCACCGCTATTCAGGTCGGCGGAAAGGCCTGTACCGCGTTTAGTGTCAGCAGTTCCACGACGGCGTCGTGTACGACACCGGCAGGCTCTCTGGGTGCAGCAAGTGTCATTGTGACGACCCCGACAGGGTCGAGTGCCACTAATGCGCTTTTCACCTATACGGCGATCGGTCAGAGCGGGCAATACTACGGGCCTGCTAGTTATTCCAGCTTACTCTCAAATACATTTACCCCTCAGCTGACATTGAGTGGTGGCATCACGACCAATCGAGGGCGTTACCTGATATCAGATTCCCCCTCAGCGACGAGTGCTTCAAGCTACCTTTCGATCGGGGCCGATTACAGTGCGACAGCCGGTTATACCGTGACGGCAAGCTCAATAACCTCACCGTCGAATTATAAAACCTACTTTTCCGCTCTCATCCAGGCAGTAGCCAACTCAACGGATTCCTCAGGGTATTATCGACTCGATTCTCACCTCAACCCGAATGAATCCATCGATGTTGATGTCACTGATTCCTATACGCTGAAGTTCAGAAATAATCGAGGAAAAGTCTCCCCAACCTATGGGTACGTGGTCTTCTCGTACGACTCTGTTGGGAACTATTTGCGTGCGATGAAGCGGTATACCTACACCTTGACGCCATCCTCCACAACGGGCGCCAATGGGCAGGTGAGTACGACCTATAGCGGATCGTATTCTGAAGATCTGAGCTTCAATGCAGCGGGTTACTACGTGAAGGCCTCGCAAGGTAGCTACAGTCTCGTATCCACGAGCGGTGCAGCCACGAAGCTCTACTTCTTCACGTCGGCGGACAATTATGGGATCCCGGCATCATTCAATCCTGCAGGGACGCCCTATGCACCGAATCCAGCCGCACCATTTCCATCGAAGGTAACGCCGGCCACTGTTGAGGCAAACTTCAGCACCAATATTAATGATACCTACAAGAATCAGGTGGCCGCTGCAGGCAGCAATGCACAGACCAAGGTCAGTGCGGATAGCTATCTCGTTACGATACCCACCAAACTGTCGTCTCAAGGGGCCAATCTTCGTTACTCAACGGATCTTTACACCGCATTTCGAGACGCGGCGTTGGCCGGGAAGTTGGCCAGTGACGCCGTTGCGGATGGGGTGCCGGGACAAAACCTGGTCCCGTTCGTCTACTTTACGAACGAAAAGGACTCGCAAGGTCTCTATCACCCGTTCATGAACATCGTGACCTACACCAATCCGGGCTCACCCCACGGTCTATTGGATATTCCAGGGCCGCCCTTCTTGGGCCCCGGTGGCGCTTCAACGCCGGTAACGCGGTACGCCAACCTCGACTATAAAATCATACCCATCCCTATGAAGGATTATGGCCAGGTGACGAATGTCACCGACAATGCCATGAACTCGGCAGGTGGTTGGCGAGTGAATTTGGTGACGGACAGCGGCTGTGGTCAATCCGGATCGCCCGTTGCTACGTGCCCTGCCTATGATAATTACAACTATGCCAGCATCGCCGACATGGGTGTTCTGATTGACGGATCGATCATTTCCCGGTTCTCAATAACACCTTAATACCCTCGCAATGGAAGGGTGAGCTTTCGACCTACGGTTGTCATATCGGACAGGGTGGCGGAGGCCCTCACTGTCATGCCGATGCTTTTAAAACGGGACAGAGCATCGTCACGCTCTATAACGACAGTGATTACGTAGGAAAAACCCATCCCCCCTTGATTGGATTTGGTTTTGACGGGGTTGCGTTGTTCGGGGTCTACCGGGACGGTAAGGATACCTCCCTGCTCGGCTACAGCACCGCCCTGGATGCGTTTGGCGGCCACAACCATGATGGCATGGGCTACCACTACCATGCTCATACGGCAACCATGCCAGCTTCCTACAATATTAATGATAAGGGACTCACGATTTCTGCGACGCAGAATCCTGTGAATGTTCTGCTCAAAGGCGCCTGGGCCGGGAACATCAATAAGGTGCCGAATTTTATGAATAACAACGACCTCAAGACAAACCCATATTTAGGCGGTT
>RFNG01000005.1 GCA_009927275.1 Sphingobacteriia bacterium
TGTATATAAATCAAATCCCGTTTTCTGAATTATTCTTTCAATATTAATTGTTGCAAGTTCACTATTCCATCCATTATCAAAGTGTACTACAAGAGGACGCAGGCCTTCTTGTTTAGCCCAATAACACAAAAAAGAACTATCAACACCTCCGCTTAAACCAATCAAGCAATCGTATTTGTCGAATTTACCTAGATCCTTTATTTTAATTATAGACTCCTTTAATTCATTTAACCGAATTTCAAGTGGACGCCAAATTGTTTTATTTGCTAATACTTCAAAATCTCTGCAAAAATTACATAAACCTTTTTCATCAAAGATAATTTCGATAGCGCTAGTATCCATTACACAATTTGCACAAATTTGATAATGTCTATTAGTTTCCATTGAGAATAATCTGTGCATTTAAAACATTCCAAACTTTATTACAGAATGTCTTATCAAATTTTTTATTTCTATAACTTGATACCACTTCATTTGTGATTACATTTCCATTCCAGTATGGTGATGATTTAAAATCATCAGAATGTACAGTATCTAACACAAAATCTTTTAATTGATCTTCAAACCACTCTTTCATTGGTGCACCTATTCCTATTTTTAATGTGCGTGTTCTTATATCTTCAGGTAATGTATTTTTAACAGCATCTCGTAAAATTCTTTTTGTAAATCCGCCTCCAAGCTTTGAACTTATAGGTAATGAAAAAACGAAACTCACAATCCTGTAATCCATAAACGGCATTCGAATTTCAATTCCATGCTGCATAGAAGCCCTGTCAAAATCACGAAGATTTACAGGTAACGATAAAAAATGAAAATCATTATACAGCATTTTTTCTGATTTTGAAAAATTTTGCGGGGCATCAAGTTCCGATATTACTGCTGAAATAAGTTCTGAATGAGATATCGGAAACCATTCATGCTTATAATCAGTTGAAATTTGTTTATATAATTTTCTATTAAAAACTCGTTTTAGTAAATGTAGACCTTTTTCAATAATTGACCTGTTGTAAGAATTTATAATTTTTTTAAAGTAACTAATGTTATAATTAGGAGTTAATCCAGTGAGAATTAATGCATATTCCTCTGCTTTCTTAAAATCACTATTTTCTATGCTGTCGTAAAAAGCTTGATGTACATATGAATTATATCCGTACATCATTTCATCAACACCATGTCCATCCATTGAAACGGTAACACCATTTTGACGCATACTTTTATAGATATCAGAAATGGAGATTATCGGTGTAGAGATAATGCCATCAAATAATCTGGTAGTTGTAATTATATCATCAATTAAATTATTATAGTTAGGAGTGATGTATTTCGCATTTCCATTAATTGCCTTTACAACTTTTTCGGCGTAAAGCTTTTCATCAACAGAAGTGCCTGGAAACGTTGCCACAAAAGCTTGTTGCCAATTAGCCGGAAGTCTTTCGATGTTTGTGAGATTCGTATTAATCTTATGCAATGTAGTGTAAACCGAACTTGAATCTAAACCCC
>RFNG01000076.1 GCA_009927275.1 Sphingobacteriia bacterium
TAAGTTGTTTTGGCATGTTTTTGCGCCACGATATTACCTTACTATTTAAGTTTAATACCGACCGAGCTTTTAGTGGCAGTGAAGATTGGTTATTGTGGTTGCAATTGGCTGCACGTTACAAAATATATTTTAATTGTAACGTAAGTGGCTGTTTGGTTGAGCATAATGCGCGCAGTGTATTACAGTTTGATGAAGGCCAATTACTTTATCGTGCAAAGACTTTATATTCATTATTAAAATCTGATGATGTGTTTTTAAAAGCTTTTGGTGTACGTGCCGCCAAGCGTGTATATGGGCATATGCTCACGTATACAGCCTTGCATTTAATTTTAAACAAAAAACGTAAATCGGGTAGCTATTTATTTTTTAAGGGCCTGTATTACGCGCCCATTGAGCTGTTTAGCAGGCGTAGTTTAGCAATTATAAAACATTGGCTTTAAACCCTACTCCTCTTCATAAATACTTAAACTAATTTTACCCTTATCTAAAGATGAGTCATCACTAAGTGTAATGCTTAAAGGGCTATTAGCTTTTTGATCTGTAAACACCAGTGTACCTTGGTTACCTTGCTCGGGTTTACCCAGGCGCTCGGTATAAATGGCTTTAAGGTCATCAAAAATAATGGTGGTACGGTCAAGGTCTTTACAAAACAAATCCAGCTCAATTTCTGCCAGGCGGTTTTCATTAAGCCAGTAGCTAATATCAAACTGCGTTAAGCTATCAAGCATAATGTGGTATACCAGGCGGTCGTTATTTTCGGTTGCGGGCTTACGGGCTTCAAGGCGTTTTATACTGTCAATAGGCATGCCCAGGTTTAGGCCTCTAAAAATGCCTTTAGGGCTTTTTAAAACCGAGTCAAGGGCTACGTTAAAGCCCGGAAAAATACGTTTGCTTGCCGTACCGGATTCATTGCTGTGGCCGCCACAGGCATAAAGCCCGGCCAGCAGGGCTATAAGGGCAATACGTAATACGGGCTTAAGTTGTTGGCTGTTCATGTGTTTGGGGTGTTTGGTGTTGGGGCCGCATTTGCGGAAAAAATAATACTTCTTGTATGGCCGCTTGGTTGGTAAGCAGCATGGTAAGGCGGTCTATGCCAATGCCAATGCCGGCCGTGGGGGGCATGGCGTATTCAAGTGCGCGTAAAAAATCATGGTCAATAAACATGGCCTCATCATCGCCACGTGCTTGCAGTTTAAGCTGCTCATCAAAACGGGTGCGTTGCTCCAGCGGATCGTTAAGCTCGGTGTAAGCATTGGCCAGTTCTTTACCGTTTACCATTAACTCAAAGCGCTCTACATAGCCCGGCAAACTGCGGTGGGCTTTGGTAAGGGGGCTCATGTCAACAGGGTAATCGGTAATAAATGTAGGTTGTATGCAATGGCCCTCGCAGGTTTCGCCAAACAGCGCATCTATTAATTTACCGCGGCCCATGTGGGCTTCGGTAGCAATATGGCGTTGCTTGCAGGCTTCGCGCAAAGCAGCTTCGTCCATAGTACTAATGTCAATACCTGCATGTTGCAGCAGGGCCTCGCGCATGCTTAGGCGGGCAAAGGGTGCTTTAAAATTAATGGTGGTGGCGCCTACCTGTACCGCTGTGCTGCCATACAAATCAAGCACCACCTGCTCTAACAGGGTTTCGCAAAACTGCATCATCCAGTGGTAATCTTTATAGGCCACATAAAACTCCAATACGGTAAACTCGGGGTTATGGGTACGGTCCATGCCCTCGTTTCTAAAATCTTTGGCAAACTCGTACACGCCGTCAAAGCCACCTACAATAAGGCGTTTTAAATACAGCTCGTTGGCTATGCGCAGGTACAAGGGTATATCCAGGGCATTGTGGTGGGTAATAAAAGGCCGTGCCGTGGCACCACCGGGTATACTTTGTAAAATGGGTGTTTCAACTTCAAGCATGCCGGCTGCATTTAATTGGCGGCGTATGCAATTTATAATTTTACTGCGCTTAAC
This sequence comes from Sphingobacteriia bacterium, assembly GCA_009927275.1. Lineage (GTDB taxonomy): Bacteria > Bacteroidota > Bacteroidia > B-17B0 > Aurantibacillaceae > Aurantibacillus. The sequence goes on from RFNG01000076.1 coordinate 1,969, forward strand.
AAAGGTGTCGCGCACCTGGGGGTTTATAATTAAATCTACATAACGTTGCCGGTACCTAAACTCGGGGTCGCTAACCGCATCAAAGCTTTGGCCGCTGTCATCTGTTTTAACAATGGGTAGCGGGCGCAGGGCTTTGCTTAACAATGTAAAATGTTTTACATGTAATGAAATTTCACCCGTTTTAGTTGTAAACACATAGCCCTCGGCGCCCATAATATCGCCAATATCCAACAGCTTTTTAAAAACAATATCAAAAAGGCTTTTATCATCACCGGGGCAAATATCATCTTTACGCACATACATTTGCAGGCGTCCGCTGTGGTCTTGCAGTACGGCAAAACAGGCCTTGCCCATATCGCGCATGCTCATGAGGCGGCCCGCAATACGCACCTGGGTAAAGGCTTCGGGCTGTTGTGCAAAGCGGGCTTTAATATCTGCTGCAACGTGGCTTACGTGGTATTCGGGGGCGGGGTATGGGTTAATGCCCATACGGCGCAGCTCATTTAGTTTATCGCGGCGTATACGTTCTTGTTCACTTAACTGCTGTTCCATGTAGTTGTACAAAGTTACAAGATATTATGGATGTTTAATGGGCATTGGTAATGAGATGCGTTAAATTGTTTTTGCATTTTATTTTAACCCCTTTTAAAAATTTTAAACGTTGTTTGTATCGCTGTTTTATTGACACAAAAAATATTTAAACACTAATTTTGGTTGTTTAAAGCCTGGTTTTTTTTATGTGTTTGTTTTTTGTATAAAGGCATTGTCTTTATTTTCCGAAAGCATCGCCCAAAACATACTAAATATAATTTTCTTCTCTAAAGACATCGCCCAAAAAAATTCCACCAAAAAACTTAATTAACGCCCAAAACAAAAATTGCGATAAAAACCCAACCCAAAAAATGCTACAAAAATTATTTCAATATTAAATTACCCCACACCCAAAAAATAATTAATCAAATTACAAAACCCACCACATTGTTACCTTTTAAAAAATACCAGCATCATGCCCTATTTGTGCTGTTAACTGTGACACCGGCAAGTTTTTTATTTGTTTAATGGTATAGGCTTTGTAGCCGGGTATTTGCTCGGGTTGCAGTGCTACTGTATACACCTTTACGTTTAAGGTTTGATGACTTAATTTATGCGTGTACACTTTTAACAATTTACGTTTACCGCAAGCCTGCATTACTTGTTTATGTGATGCATGTTGCCCAGCGGGCGTTAAGGTTGCGCTGTTATGCTCTAAACAAACAAATTCATATAAGCCTTGCCACACATCGCCAGATGTACGTTGCCGCATAAAATACCTACCCTTTGCAGGGCCAGCTAACAGCACATGTAAGTGCCGTTGCCGTACCGGTTTAGCTTTTATTTTATGTGGTATAAGGTGTACCGTATGGCTGCGATGGGCCTCACAATGCTCTGCAAAGGGACAAATACTGCATGGTGGTGATTGGGGTTTGCATTGCAGGGCCCCAAATTCCATTATAGCTTGGTTGTATGTGCCGGCATCGGCTTTATACAACAATTGTGTTGCAAGGGCTTGCACCTGCTTTAAACCGGCTGGGCGGTTTACGGCTTCGCGTATGCCATACAGCCGTGCCAGCACACGTATAACATTACCATCAACCACCGCATGTGGTTTTAAAAATGCTATGGAGGCAATGGCCGCCGCCGTATAGGGCCCAATACCGGGCACCTTAAGCAATTGTGCATACGTATTGGGTATTACACCCTTATGTGTATTACAAATATATTGGGCGGCTTTATGCAAATTACGCGCCCTGCTATAATAGCCTAAACCCTGCCAGGCTTTTAACACTTGTTGTTCTGTGCTGCGGGCCAGCACCCAAACATTGGGAAACAGGGTAATAAAACGTTCGTAATAGGGCAGCCCCTGTTTAACCTGTGTTTGTTGTAAAATAATTTCAGACAACCAAATATTATAGGGTAAGGGCTCTTGCCGCCAGGGCAAATCACGTTTATGATTTGCATACCAGTGTAACAGCGTTTTTACAAAGCCGTTGGACTTCATACTGTAAAATTACAGTAAACATACTGATTTACAACTTGTTACCTATTTTTTGCACGTTAAATTAATTTGTTACATTTGTTATACTAAAAAATACGGCTTAAACATTTGATTTTAAATACTTTAGTAATTACATATGACAAAGGCAGATATTGTAAATGAAATTTCAGAAAAAACGGGCATTGAAAAATTGGTAGTTCAAACCGCTGTAGAATCGTTTATGAAAACGGTTCGCAATTCTATGATTGAAGGTAAAAACGTGTACCTCAGGGGTTTTGGAACTTTTGTGGTAAAAAAACGTGCCGAAAAAATTGGTCGCGATATTTCTAAAAACACTACGGTGGTTATACCTGCCCATTACATACCTGCGTTTAAAGCCTCAAAAACCTTTACCGAAAGAGTAAAAAAGAACGTAAAAACGGCTGAGGAACCAAAAAATCTCGATTAATTCATAAATGTTATCTAAATTTGCGCCCCTCTTGTGGATAGCAGGAGCATTATTACTTTGCGTTCTTTTATTTTTATTACCCCGTACCCCTGCCCCTAAACCTGCCCCTGCCCTTCCGGTTTCAGGTGCTGCAGACATTGGCTTTTGGCTTAAACGTGCGCTGGCACAGGAACCCGCCTCCCGTGCACAGAAATACCAACGTTGGGCCAACACCAAATCTTGGGACAGTTTAAAGTGGTTTTGGAATACCGCTAAACGTCCGGACTTATTGGCAAGTATTGTAGAGGCGCAAGCTGCGCAGCAAAACTCCGATTCGTTATGGCTGTTAGCAGGTAAAACCTATTACAAGGCTGTACGGTTTTGTACAGATAGTACAGAGCTGCCGGTATTGTTTGAGGCCAGCCGCCGCTGTTTACAAACGGTATTAAAGCATACACCCGCCCATGCGGAAGCCAAACTTTTACTGGCTTCATGTTGGGTAGATGAAGGCCGCGACCCCATGAAAGGTATTTCATTGTTGCGCGAACTTGAGGCTACCGACAGTACCCGCACGGATGTACAGCTAACGCTGGGTTTATTTAGCATGCGCAGCCAGCAATTTGATAAGGCTGTGCGACGTTTTAAAACTGTATTGCGATTAGACCCCGCATACATTGAAGCGTACTTGCATTTAGCAGATGCTTACCAACAGCAGGGACGTATAGACCAAGCGCGTGAGGCCCTTTCAGCCTACGCGGGTTTAACGCCTAATCCGGCAGAACGGGAAGAAATAAAAAATTATATTAATCAATTACATAATTAACACAACACATTATGCCAAGCGGAAAAAAACGGAAGCGCCATAAAATGGCCACCCACAAACGTAAAAAACGTTTACGGAAAAACCGTCATAAGAAAAAATAAGTTTTACCCACAGGGTCTTAGGCCCTGTATTTAAAAATTTTACAGCGTGAATCAAGAATTAATTATTAATTCCACGCCTGGTGAAGTTGTTATTGCGCTGCTTAACGATAAACGTTTAGTAGAGTTGCATCGTGAAAAAAACAACGCAAAATATTCAGTAGGCGACATTTATTTGGGTACTACCCGAAAAATTATGAGCGGCTTAAATGCCGTGTTTATAGATGTGGGTTATGAAAAAGATGCTTTTTTGCATTACCATGACCTTGGACCCCATGCCCGTTCGGTTTTAAAATATACCGACATGTGCCTAAAAGGCAAACAACAGGTAAGCAACCTGATGTATTTTAAACATGAACCTGAAATTCAAAAAGACGGTAAAATAACCGACATTGTTAAATCGGGTTTACCTGTTTTGGTTCAAATTGCCAAAGAGCCCATAAGCGCCAAAGGTCCGCGTGTTACAACCGAAATTAGTTTGGCCGGACGCTACCTGGTACTTATTCCTTTTGGTGAAAAAGTTTCCATTTCTAGTAAAATTCGCAGCAGTGAAGAAAAAGCGCGGCTAAAAGAACTTATGCATAATATTAAACCCAAACATTTTGGGGTTATTGTGCGTACTGTTGCCGAAAACAAATCGGTAGCCGATCTCGAAGGCGACCTTAATGATTTAATTAAGCGTTGGGAAACGGCTTTTCAAACATTAAAAACCGGACAAGCGCCCCAACAAATTTTAGGTGAAATGGATCGTACCAATGCCATTTTACGTGATTTTTTAAACCCAAGTTTTAATGCGGTGCATGTTAACGATCCGGCCTTGTACGAAGATTTAAAACATTATATAAAAGCCATTGCGCCCGATAAAAGTGACATCTTAAAACTATTCGCCGGCAAGGTGCCTATTTTTGATGCACTGGGTGTTGAAAAGCAAATTAAAGGCCTGTTTGGTAAAACCGTACACATGAAAAGCGGTGCCTACCTGGTAATTGAACATACCGAAGCCCTGCATGTATTTGATGTTAACAGCGGCAACCGCGCAAAAAGTGAACAAACCCAAGAGCAAAATGCACTTGAGGTAAATTTAGATGCTGCCGCTGAAGTGGCCCGCCAGTTACGACTACGAGATATGGGAGGCATAATTGTAGTGGATTTTATTGACATGCATAACCCCGATAACCGGCGTAAACTCTTTGACCGGCTTAAAGATGAAATGAAATCAGACCGGGCTAAGCATAATATATTACCGCCCAGTAAATTTGGTTTAATTCAAATTACACGGCAGCGCCTACGGCCTGAAGTTAATGTTGAGGTGCTTGAAACCTGTCCTAATTGCAACGGCTCGGGCAAATCACAACCCAGTATTTTATTGGCCGATCAAATAACCAATGCCTTACGCTTTTTAATAAAAGACGAAGGTCAAAAAGGATTAAGCCTGCATGTACACCCCTATTTAGAAGCTTATATTAAAAAAGGTAAATGGTTTAAAAGCCTGCAATGGAAATGGTACTTTGAATTTAAACAATGGATTAAAATTGCCGGTGTTGCCAGTCAGCCCCTAATGGAATACACCATTTACGATAAAAGCATGGATGAAATTGATGCCTAAAGCGCAGTTGCGTTTTGAGCCTTTTGCTTTTGAATTTTTTGTGATAAATGTACTACCAATTTGGTGTCTGAAATCCATTTGGATGGTATCCCCCTGTTGGCAACAGTAAAATGGCGACGGTTTAAAAAACCGGCCCAATCGTTTAGGTTGTGGGTAAACCTTTGGCGTTGAATTGTAAGCATAGCATAAAGTTACTACGTTTTAAAGGCGCTTATTGCTACGTTTAGTAGCATGTTATGGTCTTTTACTTAATTAACAAAATACCTTGAATTATCAACAAGTTTGGCACTTGACGGTTTTAATTCAATATTTGTCGAGGTAATATTAAACTATGAACGACGATTTTGAAAAGAACGATCGGGGCGACCTGTTCTCTAAGCCGGTGCGGGCCGGCAAGCGCACGTATTTCTTTGATGTGAAAAGCACGCGTGGTAACGACTACTACCTTACCATTACCGAAAGCAAAAAACGCTTTAGCGAAGACGGGCGGTTTACCTTTGAAAAACATAAAATCTTTTTATACAAAGAAGACTTCGATAAGTTTTTAGAAGGCCTTAACGAGTCCATTCAGCATATCCGTCAACATGCGCCAGAGCCTCCTCCATCGGCGCCGTCAGCATCCAGCGACGTACAGTTTGAAGATCTGGGCTAAAGCCAAACAGACTTTACGTGCGGGTATTGGTAATTGATAATTTTGACAGTTTTACCTTTAACCTGGTTCATTTACTTGAATCCTACCCAACGGTGCAATGCACGGTAATGAAAAATAATGCCATTGACTGGAACGCCCTTATGCATGCAAATGCGCTTGTGCTATCGCCCGGCCCCGGAATTCCGGAAGAAGCAGGTGATTTAATGCGGTGTATTGATCTGCTAAAAGACAAGCTTCCTATTTTAGGAATTTGCTTGGGCATGCAGGCGCTGGGACAGTATTTTGGAGCGCAGCTTGTTAATTTAAAACAGGTTTTTCACGGTATTGCGCGGCCGGTATATACTACGGATAATTCTGAAATTGTATTTAATGGCTGCTCCAGCCCATTTATGGCAGGGCGTTACCACTCGTGGGGGCTTGCGCCCGATTCGGTTAAAGCGCCCTTACAAATTACCGCATTAGACCAACAGGGCTTGGTTATGGGCATACGCCATATGCATTTAAATATTTGCGGTTTGCAATTTCATCCTGAATCGGTATTAAGCCCCCAAGGCAAACACATACTTCACAATTGGATACGCTACAATGAACACTGAACATGACCATTTTATTTACGGTACACGCGCTGTAATTGAAGCCCTTAACGCCGGTAAAACACTTGACCGCATTTGGATACAAAAAGGACTTTCAAATACATTATACCATGAGTTGCGGCAGGCCCTTAAAGGCTTGCAAATACCTTTACTTACCGTGCCGGCCGAAAAATTGCAACGGCTGGGATCTAAAAATCATCAGGGAGTAATTGCTGTATTAGCCGAAATTCATTACGCCGATATTTTTCAAATTGTACAACAATGCTTTGAGCGCGCCGAACACCCCCTAGTTTTAGTACTTGACCAAATTACCGATGTGCGCAATTTTGGTGCAATTGCCCGCGCAGCCTTATGTGCCGGTGTACACGCCATACTAATACCCAGCAAAGGGGCGGCTCAAATTAACAGCGATGCAATTAAAACATCGGCCGGTGCCTTGCATCACATTGCCGTGTGCCGGGTGCCCTATATTGCAGAAACCTTACAGCAACTTAAATCTAGCGGTTTGCAAATTATTGCTTGCCATGAAAAAACCGCATCAACCATTTACACAACTTCACTGCTTGGGCCATTAGCTATAATTATGGGTAGTGAAGATAAAGGCATTAGCCCTGCTTACATAAAATGCTGCGATGCCGAAGTGTCTATTCCAATGCGCGGGCCTGTTGAAAGCCTTAATGTAGCGGTGGCCACCGGCATCGTATTGTTTGAACGGTTGCGGCAAACACTAAACTAGGCGTGCATTACATTTAAACGCCACAAGCAAAATTTGTACCTTCACTAAAAATTTTTATGAAATCATTACCTGCGATTGTATTACTGTTAACTGGATTTGTATTTGCACAACCTACAGCGCTAATGTATGCCTGGAAAGCAAATACCAATTATACTTTTAGCTGCACACAACACGATAAAGTTCAAACTCAGGCACTGGGCATGCAAATAGATGAAGCATTTACAACTCGTACCGATTTTGTTTTAGCAATACAATCGGTTGATCCCTCAGGACTTGCTAAGGGTAAAATGTACCTTATAAATTATTTGGTTAAAACCAATACAGGAAAGGTATTGGCACAACTCAACAACCTGCCAAAAAATACTGCTGCCTGTAATATTTCGGTAGACCGATCAGGGCATTTTACATTTCCTGCAAAAGTACAGCTTGTTACAGGTTCAAAAACTAATGTATTGGTTTATGAACACTTAAATGAAAAAGGAGGCGCTGCTGTAGTTCAAACCGAAAATGAACGGGTTAATGTATATGCAGAATTTAATGCTACAACAGGCACCTTGCGTGCCGGATACGCAGTACAGAATTTAACGGAAACACGTTCTGTTGAGCCCATTCAAGATCAAGAAAGCAATCGCTTAAATGTGTATCCTTATGACTTTCTTGAAATGATGGTAGTGCCCGAAGGTGTAATAAAAACAGGCGATTCTTTTAAAGTTAAAGTTGGCATGTATTCTATCGATGCTAACGTTAAGTCTCTTGTATCCGGCATTGCAGAATTACAGCAAACCATCCTCACTACTAAAGACGGCTTAATGCAGGGTTCTGTACAATCAGAAAACCAGCAGGGCAATATTTCCATTGACGGATTTGGATCTGTACAAAGTATGAACTTATCATCAGAAGATCGTACTGCCATAGCTTCGGCTGAAAGTGCAGTACCCGAAATTAACGGCACATTAAATTCTAAATTTGATGCATCTCGGGGCATGTTAAATTCAATATCTGGCACGCTTAATACCCAAATGGATTTTATGGGTGTACGTATACATGTAGCCAGTACCCTTGAAATGAAACGAAAATAAACCTCCCAAGTAGTGGTATGGTTTAAGATTTAAAACTACTTTTAAACGATGGGCAGCGCTTGGTACGAATCTTGGTTTGACAGCCCGTATTATGAGCTTTTGTATCAGCACCGCGATGGCGCAGAAGCTGCAAATTTTTTAAAGGCCCTGATGCCGCATTTAAAACTTACCCCTCAGGCATCGGTTTGGGATATGGCCTGTGGGCAAGGTCGGCATGCCATTTTGTTAAAGCATTTAGGCTTAAACGTTTTAGCCAGTGATTTATCTAAAAAATCAATTGAAAAAGCCCGCGGTATGTTTCCAGAACTTGATTTTGAAGTACGCGATATGCGCAATTGTCCAAAACAAAAGTTTGAAGCCGTTTTTAATCTGTTTACTAGTATTGGATATTTTGAAAATTCCCAAGACAATCAAAATGTTTTTAATGCAGCCGCCGAGGCCCTGCACGCGCATGGACTTTTTATTTTAGATTTTTTTAATGCCCAAAGGGTTTCTGCAGCGGTAACTGAAAAAGCAGAAGTATACATGCGTAACGGTGTTTTATTTAATATAAAAAAAACCATTCGTAATAATAGGGTTATAAAATCTATTCAGGTTACAGATGGTGCCTTAAATTTTGATTATTTAGAATCCGTAGAATTATTTCAAAAACACGACCTTTGCCATATGGCCGATAAAAGTGGTTTTGAGTGCATCCATTGCTTTGGTGACTATGCCCTAAATCCATTTGATATACAAGCGTCACCCCGGCTAATTTTAATTTTTAAACGTTTACATGCATGACACCGTTTTGGGCTGTAATTACAATGGTTTTGCCTGTTCTTTTAAGCGGTTTGCTTATTCAAAATATACAATTTAAAGACGGTGCATTACGCCTGATTTTAGCATTTAGCGCTTCGTATTTGTTTGCTCTTACTATAATGCACATGTTGCCCGAGGTATATAACGGGCCTTTTCCTAAACTGGCCGGCTTGTTTATTGTTTGTGGATTTTGCTTGCAGTTAGTGCTAGATGCCTTTAGCACCGGCATTGAACATGGTCATATTCATACGCATACAGATCATTGCCATAAACAATTTCCAAAGGGTATTAGTATTGGGCTTATGATTCATTCCTTTCTTGAAGGCTTGCCCGTATTTGACCCGCAAAACCCTATAGAGCCCATTCATGCGAATTTAATAGTGGGGCTTGGGATTCATCACATCCCCATAACCATAACATTTATGATATTGTTAAAAGACCATGGCTTATCAATTTTAAAACGTCAGCTGTGGTTGGTAGCACTAAGTGTAATGGGGCCTTTGGGTATGGCTTTTGGGTTTTTAATTCATGATGCGTTACATGCTTATAGTGTTTGGTTTTCTGCAACTGCCTATGCTGTGGTAATTGGCATATTTTTACATATTTCAACGGCTATTTTATTTGAAAGCAGCGAAGGCCACCGGTACACCCCTGCAAAAATTTTTGTGCTCCTGTTGGGCGTTTTAGCGGCCTTTGTATTGAGTTAAATGGAAACCTGGTTTGCAGATGTAATAGTTCCCTTAAAAGTAGACGGACTGTTTACATACCGTATTCCACAAAGTTGGAATAACGCGGTGCAAGCCGGACAGCGCGTTTTGGTTCCTTTTGGAAAATCACATTTTTATACGGGATTGGTTTACCGCACACATCAACAGGCCCCCGAAGCTTACACCGCCAAATATGCCGAAGCGCTTCTTGATGAAACGGCGGTGCTAGATGCTGTGCACTTAAAATTTTGGATGTGGATGGCGCACTATTATATGTGCAGTCCGGGGGATGTTATGCAAGCGGCTTTACCTGCTGCATTAAAACTAAGTACACAAAGTATTGTACAATTAAATCCAGATTTTGATTTTGAACAAAGTCAGGTTTCTGACTTTAGTGCGCGCGAACATCAGCTTTTAGACGTATTGCATGCCTCTGGTGCAATGCCTGTTGAGGCAGTAGCTATACGCTTACAATTAAAATCAATACAGCCCATACTAAAAAAACTACTAGAAAAACAGGCCGTGCTGATTGAAGATGTACTTGAAGCTCGTTACAAACCGCGATTCATAACCTATTTACAATGGCACAAGACCCAGGCCTCAGAAATTGAACAGCACTGTACGGCATTACAAAAACGTGCGCCGCAACAGGCTGCGGCCCTTTTGCAATTTTCAAATTTACTTTCGGAGCATGCCCTTACCGAAATAAAAAAAACCACCGCCTTACAACACATTTCGGCTGCAGCGTTAAAAGCCCTTATTCAAAAACAATTTATTAAAGCGGTTCAAAAATCAGAATTACGCATTGGTAATAGCACTGCCCTACGCACGCCCTATACGCTAAACACCTTACAAAGTAAAGCACTGGCTGAAATAAAATTGCATTTTAAAAATTCAAAGCCCGTATTATTACATGGTGTAACCGGCAGTGGTAAAACCGAATTGTATATACATATCATTCAAGAGTACCTGCAGCAGGGGGCTCAGGTATTATATTTAATTCCTGAAATTGCATTAACCACCCAACTGATTGAGCGTTTAACGGCAGTGTTTGGTGATGCGGTAGGTGTATACCACTCAAGGTTTAATGCGCATGCACGTGCCGAATTGTGGCATGAGGTAAGTAAAGCCCATGCACAGAGCCGTTTTCGTGTATTGGTAGGGGCGCGCTCTGCTGTGTTTTTACCTTTTAAGCACCTAAAATGTATAATTGTTGATGAAGAGCATGATACTTCATTTAAACAACAAGATCCCGCGCCGCGTTACCATGCAAGGGATGTGGCATTTTATTTAGCACGGCTATATGGTGCGCAATTACTATTAGGAAGTGCCACGCCCTCCATTGAGGCACAGGTATTGTGTACTGAAGACAAAATGGCTTATGTAGGTTTGGGAACGCAATTTGCTGCCGGTGGTGGCACGGAGCTTCGGTTGTGCGACCGCCGTCAACATATGGCGCAACGTGACATGGAAGGCGTTTTTACGCCCCCTTTAAAAAATGCCATAACCGAAGCTTTGCAAAAGCAACAGCAGGTATTGTTATTTCAAAATCGAAGAGGTTTGGTGCCCCTAACCGAATGCAGCAGGTGTGGTTATGTTGCACAATGCCGGCAATGTGATGTTTCTCTTATTCGGCACAAAGCATCCGGGCGTATGCATTGCCACTATTGCGGAACGCAATCTGAACCTCCGGTACAATGCCCGGTTTGTAAATCACAACTTTGGTCTGAAAAAGGATTTGGTACAGAGCGTGTTGAAGAAGATGTTCAGCGTGTATTTCCGCAGGCCCGTGTGGCACGAATGGATCAGGACAGTGCTCGAAGCCGAACCGACTACTTGCGTATTTTTGAAGCTTTTGCAGCACGTGAAATCGATATATTAATAGGAACCCAGATGGTTAGTAAGGGTCTTGATTTTAAACATATTGCCGTTGCTGGTATTTTAAATGCCGATGCGCTGTGGCATTTTCCGGATTTTAGGGCGCAGGAGCGTGCCTACCAAACTATAGTGCAGGTAAAAGGCCGCGCAGGGCGTTTGCATACTGTTGGACAGGTGTATATTCAAACTGCTCAACCAGAGCATCCGGTTATACAAACCTTAGTTCATGGTACCGAAACTGCATTTTACCAAAATCTGATTAACGAACGACGTACTTTTGGATATCCGCCTTTTACACGTTTACTTGAAATTACATTAAAGTCATTACGTGCCGAAGAGCTTAATCATTTGGCAGATATGTTAAGCAACGATTTAAAAACCTGTTGTGCACAGGTACTTGGTCCTGAAACGCCATTGGTTGGAAAAATAAAAAACCAGCATTTAAAACGGATTTTAATTAAATGGCCCCGTTATGAGGCGCCTAAAAAACTTCGACAGCTTGTAAACGAATGTTTGGTGCGTTTAAAAACAAAACATCCTAAATGGAACTACCGCATTGATTTAAACATTGATCCGTATTAATGCCGCAAAATTTGTTTTAGCTTTAATACCTGTTCGTGATTTCCCAATACAAACAGTTTGGTATGAGGTTGCAAAATGGTATCTGCGGCAGGATTAACAATATATTCGCCGGTTACTGTTTTAATTCCAATAATATTGGCGCCGCTTTTATTTCTAACTTCTAGGTCTTTTAATGTTTTATGCTCCAGCGTGGCCGGAATATGTGCCAATAGAATTTCTTCCAAATGAATATGCTCGGCGTCTTGACCGGTTATACTGTCAATAAATTCAATAACGTCAGGCTTAGTTACCAAGCTGGCCATGTGCGCACCGCCAACTTTATCGGGCATAATCACATTGTCTGCACCGGCAATTTTAAGCTTGGTGTCGCTGCCATCATCACTGGCTCTGGATATAATTCGAAGTTTAGGATTTAAATTACGGGCACTTAATACAATAAATACGTTGTCGGCATCCTGGGGCAACGTGGTAATTAATGCTGAGGCTCTTGCTATACCTGCTTTTTTTAAACAATCGTCTTGTGTGGCATCCCCATTTAAAATCAAGTCTGCATGTCGGTGCTGAATAGCTGATGTTAATGCTGCATTTTGTTCAATTACTACAAAGTGCTTATGGTGCTTTTTTAAAATATGTGCAGCCTGGCGGCCGTTTCTTCCAAAACCACAAATAATAACATGGCCATGAAGCTTATCGATGGAATTGTTCAATTTTTTTTCTTTAAAAAAATTACGAAGTTCTCCATCAATAATAAATTTTGTAACCGTAGATACCGCATAGGCAAATGTACCAAAACTGGTTATGATTAAAAATATCGTAAAAAGGCGGCCGCTTTCCGATAAGGGCTGTATTTCTCCATATCCAACGGTGGCCATTGTTATTACGGTCATGTAAAAAGCGTTGATTAAAGAAAATCCGTCAATCCAATAATATCCCAGTGTGCCGGTAACAATAAGTATAAGTAGAATAAACAAAGGCAATAATATTTTCCACGAAAACGGATTTTGCGGCGCCATAAATCAAAGATAGCCAATGGGCGCATAAATTGTATTTTTAAGCCATGAAAGTACGGGCTCGTAAAATGCCCAAAGTGCACGTGGTTACTTTGGGTTGCAGTAAAAATGTAGTTGATAGTGAAACCCTGATGGGCCAGTTACAAGCAAATCGAATAGATGTAGTACATGATGCTGCAAATCACCACTCTGAAATTGTTATAATAAACACCTGTGGGTTTATTGAATCGGCAAAACAACAAAGCATAGATACCATTTTACAATTTGCCGAAGAAAAAAAACAAGGCCGGCTTGACAAATTATATGTTACAGGTTGCTTAAGTGAACGCTACAAGTCAAACTTAGAAACGCAAATACCCGAAGTAGACGCATACTTTGGCACACGTGAACTGCCAAAGCTTTTAAAAACACTTAAAGCCAATTATCGTGAAGAACTATTAGGCGAACGCATTTTAACCAATCCGGCGCATTATGCCTATTTAAAAATAAGCGAGGGGTGCGATCGGCCCTGTAGTTTTTGCGCCATTCCGTTAATGCGGGGCGGCCACGTAAGTGTGCCCATTGATGAATTGGTTAAACGGGCAAAGGCATTGGTTTCAAAAGGCACACGTGAACTGTTACTCATTGCACAAGATTCTACCTATTATGGCTTAGACCTTTATAAATCGCGTAAACTGGCTGAGCTCATGGATCGGCTTTCAGATATTGAAAACTTAAAATGGTTGCGTTTGCATTATGCCTTTCCCAGCGGCTTTCCGCTTGAGGTATTAGATATAATACAAAAAAAACCTAATATCTGTAAATACCTGGATATGCCCTTGCAACACATTAACACCCGTATTTTAACGGCCATGAAACGGGGCATTACCAAAGAAAAAATAGAGGCACTGATACAACAAATTAGGGAGCGGGTTTCGGGTATTACATTACGCAGTACCTTTATTAGCGGATTTCCGGGTGAAACACCGCAGGAACACGAAGAGCTGTTACATTGGCTGGCCGATGTAAAACTTGATCGAATGGGTGTATTTACCTATTCGCACGAAGAGCAAACCGGAGCGTATGCATTAAAAGATACGGTTTCTGAAATTGAAAAAAAACAACGTGCCGACGCACTCATGGAAATGCAATACGATGTATCCTTAAGCTTAAATCAAAAAAAAATAGGACAAACCGTTACGGTTTTGTTTGATAGAAAAGAATCAGGATTTTGGATAGGACGTACCGAAGCCGATAGTCCGGATGTAGACCATGAAGTTTATTTAAAAGCTGAACATATTACCGAATCACTACAGGGTGTGTTTAAAAATGTACGTATAACATCGGCAGGGCCTTATGATTTGTATGGAGATCTGGTGCCATAAAGTATAGTTTTTTTACCTTTGATGCCTATGGCAATAAAAAATGTAGAGTACGGATTAGATAAAATTTTTGAGGGGGCACAAGATTTTTTACCCCTTTTAGGTACCGATTATGTAGAATTATATGTGGGCAACGCCAAACAGGCCGCGCATTATTATAAAACAGCCTTTGGATTTCAATCCCTGGCGTATGCAGGCCTTGAAACCGGCTTGCGTGATCGTACCTCGTATGTGCTTCAGCAGCAAAAAATAAAATTGGTATTAACCACCGCGCTTAAGGCCGAATCTCCTATAGGTGAACATGTTAAAAAACACGGCGATGGCGTTAAAGTAATTGCCCTTTGGGTAGATGATGCCCGCGCTGCATTTTTAGAAACCACTAAACGCGGAGCACGTCCTTATTTGGAGCCTACCGAAGAACGTGATGAGCACGGTGTGGTTGTACGCTCGGGAATATATACGTATGGTGAAACCGTTCACATGTTTATAGAACGTAAAGCTTACTCAGGTGTTTTTCTGCCGGGCTTTAAACCTTGGGTTTCAGAATACAATCCCCCTTCGGTAGGTTTAAAATTTATTGATCATATGGTAGGTAATGTGGGGTGGGGCGAAATGAACACATGGGTAAATTGGTACGAATCGGTTATGGGATTTGTTAACTTTTTAAGTTTTGACGACAAACAAATACATACCGAATATTCAGCACTGATGAGTAAGGTTATGAGCAATGGTAACGGCCGTATAAAATTTCCTATTAACGAACCTGCCAAAGGCAAAAAACGTTCGCAGATAGAAGAATACCTTGATTTTTATGAGGGTTCTGGCGTACAGCATATAGCTGTGGCCACAGATGATATTATTGAAACTGTTAGTGCATTAAAAGCGCGCGGTGTTGAATTTTTACCGCCTCCGCCGCAATCGTATTACAACGAAGTGCCTTCACGTTTGGGTATACACAAATCACAATTTAAAGAGGATATTGAAACCCTTAAAGACTTATCCATTTTAGTGGATGCCGATGAAGAAGGGTATTTACTTCAAATTTTTACAAAGCCCGTAGAAGACCGGCCAACATTGTTTTTTGAAATAATACAACGCATGGGTGCACGTGGCTTTGGAGCAGGAAATTTTAAAGCCTTGTTTGAATCTATTGAACGCGAACAGGCGCTTCGTGGTACTTTATAAATGGGGCTTGTTGCAACAGCATACCATTATGGAGCCTTTGGCTTTCCGCCTGATTTTACGGATGTTTTAGGCTCAACTAATTTGCAAGTATCGTTTTTACAAATTTGTTGTAAAACCATTTTACCGCTGGTATCATAAAACATCCACACACTATCGCGTCGGTCATATTTATAAAAGCCCGACTGACGTATATTACCATTTTCATAATAGGCTGCATTTTTTCCATGTCTCAGGCCTTTATCATATTCCATTTCACTCCACAAATGGCCATTTGCATAAAAACTTAACCATTGCCCGTGACGTTTGCCAAACCTAAAAAACCCTTTAAATTGTTTAACTCCATTGGGATAAGACTTTACATAATCCCCCGTATAATTTGAGTCTTTAGGTATAATTAAATACGGATTTGCGTTTAAAAGCGAATCCATATGGTGTTTGCGCGCAAGTGAATCAGAAAGTGCGTTTTTAGCTTTGTCCGATTGAAATTTGCAGGCACTACATACCAATAGGCCCATTAAAATTAAACCCTTAATGTTGGCGTTGTATGGCATAATATAAAAGTTCAATTAAATGTTGTTTGTAAATGCTTTGTGGTATAGGTTCTAGGGCGCGCTCAGCACTTTGGGCATAGGCCAGCATTCTGTTTTTAGCATACTCAATGCCCCCGCTATCTATAATAAACTTAATAATTTTTGAAATTGCAGCCTGTTCTTTATTATGATGTTTTACAAGTGCAATAATGGTGCTTCGGGTAGAGGCATCACAGTGATCCAGGGCATAAATGAGTGGCAAAGTCATCTTACGTTCACGAATATCTATACCTGTGGGTTTTCCAATATCGCCTCCAAAGCCAAAATCAAAAAGATCATCTTTTATTTGAAACGCCATACCGGTATAGCGGCCAAAATTTTGAAATGCATTGGCTTGCTCGTCTGATGCGCCTGTAGATCTTGCTCCGGCTTCGCAACAGGCAGCAATTAATGCAGCTGTTTTTTTTGAAATAATATCTTCATAAACGGTTTCGGTTATGTCCAGTTTACGGGCTTTTTCAATTTGAAGCAATTCACCTTCACTCATTTCACGAACGGCTACACTCATAACCTTTAGTAATTCAAAATCTTGATGTTCAACCGCTAAAAGTAAACCCCGTGAAAGTAAAAAATCTCCAACCAGTACCGCAATTTTATTTTTCCATAATGCATTAATACTAAAAAAACCACGGCGCACATTACTGCCATCCACTACGTCATCATGTACCAATGTAGCTGTATGTAACAATTCTATTAATGAGGCGGCTCTGTATGACTGCTCTGTAATTGTGCCCATTGCCCCTGCTGACAAAAAAACAAAAATTGGTCGTACCTGCTTGCCTTTTCGTTTTACTATAAACTGTGTTATAGTATTTAAAAGGGGGACGGTACTTTTCATAGAGCCTCTAAACTTGTGTTCAAACTGATTTAGAGCGTCCTGAATAGGGGCTTTAATATGATCTAATGGTTTTGACAATACTATAAAGTTACATTATTTGTATTCCGGTTGTGCCAATGCATTACGATTTGCCAGTTGACCACAGGCTGCATCTATGTCTTTTCCGCGGCTGCGGCGAATGGTGCAAATCAGGCCCTGCTCTTGTAATTGGGCGGCAAAGGCATGCATTCGGTTACGCGATGAGGCCGTAAATCCGGTTTCAGCAACAGGATTGTATTCAATTAAATTTATTTTTGTTTTTAAGCCCCGTGCAAAAGCAATTAAATCTCGGGCATCTTCGGGCTGATCGTTAAATCCATGCAACATAACGTATTCTAATGTGGGTCTGCGCCCACTTGTTTTAATATAATACTGCAGCGCCGATTTAAGAGCGGTTACTGAATTGGTTTCATTAATAGGCATTACGGTGTTACGTTTTTCGTCTGTAGCCGCATGCAAGGATAAGGCCAAATGTACCTTTAAGGATTCATCGGCAAGCTGCTTTATCATTTTTTGTACGCCGGCCGTGGATACAGTAATACGCTGTGGTGAAATACCCATTCCCTGCGGTGAACAAATTTTAGAAATGGCCTCTATTACAGCTTTGTAATTTAATAAGGGTTCGCCCATTCCCATAAAAACAATATTGCTAAGTTTTTTTTTATATACACGCAAGGCCTCTTCATTTACCAACGCCACCTGATCAAAAATTTCATCCGCTTCTAAATTGCGCATGCGCTTTAATTTACCCGTTGCACAAAATGCACAGGTGAGGCTGCAACCAACCTGCGATGAAATACAGGCCGTCATACGCGGTCCTTCCGGTATTAATACACTTTCTACAACATAGTTATCAAAAAGGCGCATGGCGCATTTCAACGTGCCATCATGACTACATTGTGTTTCGTGAATTTGAACAGCTTGAATAACAAATGTTGCTTGCAGTTTTTGGCGAAGTAATTTAGGGATATTGCGCATGTCTTCAAATTGCGTAATGTGTTTTTGCCATAACCACTCGTAAATTTGAGCTGCACGAAATGCAGGCTCATGCCAAAGTTTTAAAACATCTTGAAGCTGTTGTAAGTTTAGTTTTCGTATATCTTTAAGCGCCGCCAACACCTCAAAGATAGGACTCGCAGTTGAATTATGTAAATTTGTATGTGTACAGGTTTATTTCGGGCATATGTTTCGATGGTTATGCCATTGAAAATGATAAAAAAACTCTGGTGTTTGATGAAACAGGCGTATTGCGTGATGTGGTGCTTCCGCACCTTGTAGATCCGCTTAAAACAGAACATGCCTCTGGGCTGTTAACACCCGGATTTATTAATGCACACACACACCTTGAATTAAGTCATCTACACGAAATAATTCCGCAGCACACCGGATTAGCATCATTTGCAGTGCAGGTAGTTAAAAATAGGGGTGAGGCATCCCTGGATGATATTCAGCAGGCCTTGCACAAAGCTGATCGAAACATGTATGAACAAGGTATTGTGGCTGTAGGTGATATTTGCAATACCAATGTAAGCATTGCAGTTAAAAAACAAAGTACATTGTTTTACCATAGTTTTATTGAGTGTATCGGCATAGAGGATAAGCGGTCCAATACCGTGCTACAAAACCAGTTAGCTTTATTGCAACAATTTCAAAATGCCGGTTTACAATCAAGCTTGGCTGCACATGCGCCTTATTCCTGTGCATACAACTTAGTAACAGATATTTTAAATCACAACCACCAAGTAAAGCAGCCGTTTAGTTTACATGTTTTAGAATCATCCGCTGAAGATGATTTTTTAAAAGGGCATGCCTCAGAGTTTGATACGTTATACCATGAACTGAATATAAACTATGCCCCTCCTGTAAATGCCTCTAATAGTTTACGTTCTTGGATGCAACAAATTTATACCAGCACTATACCCTGTCTTTTGGTACATAATGTTTTTGCCGATGCCACTTGGTACGCTTGTAACAACTCCAATTTATTTTGGGTGTTTTGTCCCATGGCCAATCAATATATACAAAACACATTGCCGGTGTTACTTCCAGAAAAAAATTGGATAACTGCAACAGACAGTTTAGCCAGCAACACCACTTTAGATTTAATTTCAGAACTAAATATACTTTACCGCATTCACAAATGCAGTGTAGATGCTGCATTGCAGTCTATTACATCAGTGCCTGCCAAAGCATTACAATTACAACACCGTTTTGGAAGCTTGCAGCCGGGTACAGCGTGCGGGCTAAATGAAATTGAAATTAACCCTTCCGGGCTTACCTTTGTAAAACGATGGATACGCTGATAACCTACCGCTGTTTTACATTTAATCCCTTTCAGGAAAATACGTATGTAATTTATAATACGCAAGGCACCGCGGTAATTATAGATCCAGGATGCTGCAACAATACCGAGGAGCAAATGCTTAGTAAGTTTATAGCAGATGAAAAACTACAGGTAAAAGCCCTTTGGTTAAGCCATGGGCATATTGATCATATTTTAGGTTTAACGTATTGTCAAAATCAATTTCAGGTTAATACTTACATGCATCCGGATGATTCTTTTTTAACCGACAGGGCTGCCGAAACTGCCCGGTTATACGGACTTTCATTTACTCCGTTTTTAATGCCCTTGCATTTTTTTTCGTCTGAAGTTTTTTGGAATCCCTTTGAAACTGAAATTTCACTTTTACACCTGCCGGGTCACTCTCCGGGAAGTATTGGATTTTATTTTACGTCCACGGCGTTGTTGTTTTGTGGTGATGTTATCATGCGCGAAAGCATAGGCCGTACAGATTTACCGGGCGGCTCGTATGAAGTATTAAAACAAAGTATACAAAAAAAAGTTTATGCCTTACCCGAATCGGTTACGCTGTTATCGGGTCACGGTCCTAAAACTACAGTTGCTTGGGAAAAAAAGTACAATCCCTTTGTGCCGTATGAAAACTAAAATCCAATGGTTTATATTTATCTGCTGTGTATTTAATTTCACTGCAAAAACACAAAATACAGAAATCAAAGCCGGGTATTTTAAAAAAGAAGAACTGCATGTTCAAAAAAAACGTTACCTCGTTCATAATAATTATATTACCATAGGGCCGGGTTACGACCTTTCAAATATCAAAAATACGGTACAGCAATCCATAGGTATGGATTTGCACGTTCATGTAAGAACTTCTCAGTGGCTCGCCGGTGCTTTTATGAGTGGTGAAAACGTTGGTTCTACTAATTATTGGCAATTGCACGCATTATACGGATACCGCAAGGAAACACCCTTGTTTAATTTTGCGGCCTATGCCGGACCTTCCTGGAACAGTGGCGTGTTAACCGTGGTGTATCAGGGCAACAAAAGTGCTTTGTTTTATAACGATTGGGGCGCTTATGCCGTAGTAAAGGCCCATAAAAAACTGTTGTATGATATTGGATTGGGTTTTGAATTGTATGCTACACTTACAAAACGTCAAGTGATAAGTGGCCTGCGAGTAACAGCATTTTTTTCAAATGCATACAAAGGCAAGCAAATGAATTATAATCCCAACCTCAGAGCTAAGCCACGTATATGACAGACGTGCTTATTGTGGGCGAAGGGCTGGCGGCCTGCGTTACCATGCATGTATTAAATAATAGAAATTTAACATTTAAATGTATTGGGCACCCAAATCAAAGTTCCTGTTCTCGCGTTGCGGCTGGTTTATGGAATCCCATTGTGTTTAAACGCATGACGGAAAGTTGGATGGCGCATGTACTAATTCCGGAAATGAAACGGTTTTATGCAGATGCCGAAAAACGTATGGGTACCCGTTTTTTATATGAAATGCCTATAGTGCGCGCCTTGCCAAATCAGGAAGCCCAAAAATCATGGAATATTAAATCGGTAAATGCACTTGCAGAATGGATTCAAGCGGCTGATGGTTTACCTGATGATGCCTGGAAATTTACCTCGGCATTTCCATGCAGGGGATATGTAAATCAAACCGGTTACCTGGATGTTAATGCATTTATTAATGCCACTTTAAAATTTTATGCCGCATGTTATCAAAATGAAATTTTTAAATACCCTCAGCTTACAATACATGCCCATAGTATTGAGTATGCGGGTTTAAAATCAAAGTATATTATTTTTTGTGAGGGGTACCGGGTTTCAGAAAACCCCTTCTTTAATTGGATACCCTTAAAACCCGTAAAAGGTGAACTAATAACCCTAGAAAGTGAAACATTAACATTTACAAATGCGATATTAAATTCAAATGGATTTTTAATACCTCAAACAAACGGTGAATATACTTTAGGCGCTACCTATACTTGGGATTTTAATGATGAAGCTCCTAGTTTGGAAGGCTATCAGGCGCTTAAAGAAAAAGCAGAAAGTATGGTTAAAACACCTTTTAAACTGAAAGCGCCACGAGGCGGTATTCGTCCGGCAAGTAGTGATCGTAGGCCCATTATTGGGCGCCATCCCGTTTACGAACCTTTATTGGTATGTAATGGTCTGGGTGCCAAAGGGGTTATGCTTGCGCCCTTTATTTTAAAACAACTTTTTGAACATATTACACAATCTTTATGGCTTGATGATGCCGTAGCTATAAAACGCTTTTATAAGAAGTATAGCGGGTAATAAAATTTATAAATACCTTTATATCATGGAATCTATGGATCGCAGCGATTGGTTTATTGTGGCTTTTATTGCCGGTATTTTTATTACCGGTGCTATAACAGTTTTTAAATTTATTTTTAAAAAATAATGCATGTTTGTTTTTTAAATATAGGTGGCGGTGAATTTTTTGTAATTCTTATTCTTGTTTTACTGCTGTTTGGTGGTAAAGGTATTCCTCAGTTTGCGCGCACTTTAGGAAAAAGTATTCGTGAATTTAAAAATGCTGCCGATGATTTAAAACATGAATTGCATAAAGAGGGTGGCGATGTTATAGAACAGGTACAAAAACAAATTGATGACATTCGAAAGCCAGATCCTGAAAACCGCTAATCGTTATGTGATATTGTTTGTATATGCGTTGTGGGACTTAGCCATAATATTGTAGCACAACATATAGGTATTATTAAAGCACAAAAAAACGACAGTTCTGTTTTTTTTTATGCTCTAAGTTCCAATGCAGATACTATACATCAACAGCAGGCCTTTGTGTTTCATGTGCCAAAATCAAAACAACAGCATGTTGTTTTTAAAATTTATAATGGCTATTTACATGCTCAAAACCACGACACCTTAATACTGCACTATCGGCCTGGTTTAACATTTGAACTTTTTACAGATCAACATCATAACCCTTTGCCCTGGAGCTGTTTAATTGATGGTACAACAAACGAGCCTCCAAAGCAGTTACGCATACAATGCCGCTTTTTTAATACACCTGTTTTTGAAGAACGTTATACAATAAAATTATAACGGTTTAATATAATAACGGCTTAAAAGATTCGGGAATATTCAGCGGAAAATTTGATTTTAAATTTTGAAAATACGTTCCCAGCTTTTCATTCCATTCCTCAACAATTTGTACTTGCCGTTCGGGCGTATATGATTTTTCAAGCTCAACACGTTTTGGATATTTTATTGCATTTACTAATGGTAAATAAAAAAATACGTATGGATCATTTAAACACATAAATGAATACAATGTTTTTGAAAGTGTACGATCCTTTTGAAAATACGGGAATGGCGATTTTAACTGGTGGCCATATTTATTTTTAAGAACAATAGCCATTTTACGTACCGGATAACCATGTTCTTTTACAAAATCTGCAGAATCTTCGGGAACAAATCCTATACTGGAGTTAAAAATATAATCTTCATCAGCCAGTAAATAAAATGAATTTTGCAGATTTACATTTGGCAAGCGCAAAAGATTAGAGTCTAAAAAAATTCCTTGGGTTTTACCAGCGCGTAATGAATCACTAAAAAAATTATACATAAATAATACCTTTGAAAACGAATATGCTTTTAAAAAGGCCCTTACGCGATGTTTGTTTTTTTGTGCGGTAACTGCCGCCAAATAAAGCGCAGATACGGTATCTCCCAGCTGAAGCAAATGCATTATTGATTTTCGCTGCGCATCAAGCCTTACAATTAAAACTCCAGATTTAAGCTGTTCCATTTGCCAAGCTGAAACGCATTTGCGTTTAATATTAAACAGCTCAAAAGTTTTGGGTGATTTATAGTCTTTTTCCTGAGCGCCTATTTTTAAAATAAACAAGGCAATAAAAATGCTGCACAAAATTTTATTTAACTTTTGCGCCATTTACTGAATGTATTGCATCAGGGCGTACAAATAATAATTTACCGTCGGGTTGTTCGGCCATTAAAATCATGCCTTTACTTTCTATGCCCTTAATTTTTCGAGGTGCTAAATTGGCTACTATGCAAACCTGTGTTCCAATTATTTGTTCAGGTTTGTAATCGGCGGCTATGCCGCTAACAACGGTGCGCTCATCAATGCCCGTGTCTAATATCAGTTTTAATAATTTTTCAGTTTTAGGCACCCGTTCGGCGTGTAAAATGGTTGCTATGCGTATATCTGCTTTTTGAAAATCTTCAAACGTACATGTAGCATTTAAGGGCGCTAATTGCGTTGTATTTACAGGTTCTGAAGGCTTTAATTTAGATATCTGATGTGCAATAGTTATATCATCCAGCTTGGAAAATAAAAGTTCACTTTTTTCCAATCGATGACCCGGCTCCAAGCGTATAAAAACGTCTAAAGTGTTCCAATGCGTTGCCTTTAATTGCAACATATGTTGAAGGCGCTTACTGGTGAATGGTAAAAAAGGTTCCATTAAAATACAAACATGTGCGGCAAGCTGTAGAGCATAATTTAAAATGGTGGCAACATAATCGGCGTTATGCGATATGGCTTTCCAGGGCTCTGTATCTGCTAAATATTTATTGCCTGCTCGTGCTAAGTTCATAACTTCTGTAAGCGCTTCTCTAAATTTAAATTGATCTAAAGCTTTGGATACCGCCTTGGGGGTTGCGCGAATATTCGCTTCAAGGGCTGTTTCTTTTTCTGTAATTATACCACAAGCAGGAACTGTATTTTGAAAATATTTCTCAGTTAAAACCAGTGTGCGGTTTATAAAATTTCCTAAAATGGCAACCAGTTCATTGTTGTTACGAGCCTGAAAATCATGCCATGTAAAATCATTATCTTTGGTTTCGGGTGCATTGGCACACAAAACATAGCGTAAAACGTCTTGCTGATTTGGAAAATCATTTAAATACTCGTGTAGCCAAACTGCCCAATTTCTAGAGGTAGATATTTTTTCGCCTTCTAAATTTAAAAACTCATTGGCTGGTACAGCATCTGGTAAAATAAATCCGCCATGTTCCATAAGCATCGCCGGAAAAATTATACAATGAAAAACAATATTGTCTTTGCCAATAAAATGTATTAAACGTGTATCGTTTTGTTTCCAGTACTGTTGCCAGGTATCTGGTAAATATTCTTTAGTGGCCGAAATATATCCTATTGGCGCATCAAACCATACATAAAGTACCTTTCCCGCTGCGTCTTCTGTCGGAACTTTAACGCCCCAATCTAAATCACGGGTCATGGCCCGGGGCTGTAAACCGCCTTCTTGATCAAGCCAGCTTTTACATTGGCCAAATACATTTGTTTTCCATTCGGCATGTGATTCGATATAGGCTTTTATTTTAGGCTGTAACCGGTCTAAGGGTAAAAACCAGTTTTTAGTTTTTTTTAATACCGGCGTGTTGCCGGATAGTTTACTGCGCGGCTGAATTAAATCTGTAGGATTTAACGAGGTGCCACAGCGCTCGCATTGATCGCCATATGCGCCATCTTGCATACATTTTGGACAGGTTCCTGTAATATACCGATCTGCTAAAAACTGTTGTGCTTCAGTATCAAAATACTGTTCTGTTTCTTGTACTTGAAAACCGTTTTGATCATGTAATGTTTTAAAAAAATCTGCTGCGGTTTGATGATGGATTTTTGAACTGGTACGTGAATAGTGATTAAATGAAATTCCAAATTCTTTAAAGGCCTCTTGCATTATACGATGGTAATGATCTACCACATCTTGCGGCTGTTTACCTTCTTGTTTGGCTTTAATGGTAATGGGCACGCCATGTTCGTCAGAGCCACATATAAAAACAACGTCTTCGCCTTTACTTCGTAAATACCGAACATAAATATCAGCTGGTAAATAACATCCTGCTAAATGACCAATATGAACAGGGCCATTTGCATACGGTAGTGCCGCTGTTATGAGATGCCGTTTAAATGCGTTTTGTGTCATGCATGCATTAGTTTTTTACCTTTACAAAGATACAAAAGCTAAGCATGCCACGCTCATCACCAGTGCTATTTCCAAAGCTTCCACGTCTTTTAAAAAAAGGCGACACCGTTCTTGTAATTGGCACAGCGCGCCATAAGCCCATGTCACAAATATCATCTGGTATACGTGTACTCGAATCTTGGGGTCTTATAGTTGTGCCGGGCCAACATGTATTTAAACAGCACCATCAATTTTCAGCTACTGACCTAGAACGTGCTGCAGATTTGCAATGGGCCATAAATCATCCTAAAGCAAAAGCGGTTTTTTTAATTGGCGGCGGATACGGCACGTTACGAATTATAAACCTGATTAACGCGCGTGTTCTTTTAAAATTTCCCAAATGGTTTATTGGATTCAGCGATATTACCGTTTTACATGCTTGGTTGTTTAATAAAGGTATGGCCAGTATACATGGGCCTATGGTATTTCAGTACAATTCCCAGCCAGAAAATACGCAGCATTTAAAAACTTTAATTTTTGGTAAGCATCCATCCGTTAAAATACGTTCGCATAATTTAAATGTTTACGGCAGTACCAAAGGTTTTTTATACGGTGGAAACCTGTCTATTTTGTACGCATTAACTGGTAGTGCAGAACAAATACCTTGTGCCCTACCAATTGTTCTTTTTATAGAAGACATTGACGAATACCTATACCATATAGACCGAATGATGTTACAGCTTTTACGTAGTAAGCAATTTAAATCCATTTGCGGCGTTATTGTGGGCGATTTTACAGATATTAAAGATAATGCGGTGCCCTATGGCTCCAGTGCATATACTATAATTCAAAATGCATTTTCGGCATTAAATATTCCCCTGTGTTTTGGTTTTCCCAGCGGTCATGGTAAAATAAATAAAAGTTTGCTTTTAGGCGCGCGCGTAGCCTTAAATGTGAATGCAAAATATTCCGAATTACTCTATTTAAATTAAATCACTAAACGTATTTACACCCGGATATCTTCGGGTTATAAAACCTTCGGCATAGGCTACACCTAGTGCACGTCCGTAAAGTGCCATCTTACTTTCTATGCTTTGTAAAAAAAATGGAGAAGAAATGGGCGTTTCGGGCTCTGTAGATTGAGGATTATAAAACTGCGATTTAAAACATGTTATAAGGGCACGTTTTTGTTCTATAAAAGCTGTTACATCTATTACAAAATCGGGTTTTAAAAAAACATCTTGAATATAATGGTATACCGCCTTAGGGCGCCATGCTGCTTGTGCTATACCATTACGGTGGCTAACTCGTTTAGGCAAGCCGCTGTAAAAACAGGCATCAGCTACCAGTGCTGCAGCACGGCCATGGTCGGGATGACGGTCCTCAGGTGCATTGCACAACACAATATCTGGGCGGTATTCGCGAACACACTCAATTATTGCCTGCTGATGTTGAAAATTGTTTTCAATTGCACCGTCTTTAAACTGTAATTGCACCCTACATGCAGCTTTCATATACCTCATAGCCGCCTCTGCTTCTTGCATTCTAATATCAGCTGACCCTCGTGTTCCCAGTTCGCCTTGCGTTAGGTCTAAAAGTCCAACGGATTTACCCATTGCAATGTGTTTTACCAATGTACCGCTACAGCTCAGCTCAACATCATCTGGGTGTACTCCAACGGCCAATATATCTAACTTCATAAACCTGGTGGCTTGGCGGATTGTTCTAAATTTTGAATACGCTCTTGAAGTGAAGGTAAATTTTTAAAAAGAACATAGCTTCTTCTGAACGCGTTAATTTTTAATGCAGGAGAGCCTTGAACCGTGAGTCCTGTTTCGGTAATAGAGCTGGCTATTCCGCTTTGTCCGGCAATTTTTACGCCATCTGCAATAGTTATGTGTCCTGCTATTCCAACCTGCGCGCCAATCATGCAGTGTTTTCCAATTTTAGTAGATCCTGCAATTCCGCTTAATGCTGCAATTACGGTATTTTCACCTATAACCACATTATGTGCAATTTGTACCAAATTATCAATTTTAACACCGCTTTGAATCCAGGTAGATCCCAGCGTAGCACGGTCTACCGAAGTATTAGAACCAATTTCAACATGGTCATCAATTTTTACATTGCCCAATTGAGGAACTTTAACAAAAGTATCTCCAGCATTTGGGGCAAATCCAAATCCGTCACTGCCAATTACCGTATTGGCATGTATAATGCAATGCGCCCCTATACTGCAATCATGGTAAACAGAAACATTACTATACAGGGTTGTATAATCGCCAATGGTAACATGGTCGCCAATTACAGTATGCGCATATATTTTACAACCCTTCCCTATTTTTACATGTTTTCCAATGCAAACGTGCGGACCAATATAAATTTCAGATGCAAGCAAAGCAGTTTCATCAATTACTGCCTGTGGATGAATTTCAAATTTGGGCTGTCGTAAATTTTCGTACATCGCCATAAGCTGTGCAAATGCAGCATAGGGATTTTCAACCCGTATCAGGGTACAACCGGGTAACGCGCGCTCTGGTTTAAAATCATGGGATACCAATACAATTGCAGCTTGCGTGGTATAAATATGCGGGGTATAGGCCGGATTTGATAAAAAACTAAAGGTGCCGGGCTTACTGTCATCAAGTTTACTTATACCGTTTATCAACACATCTGGATTTCCTTCAAGCTGACCATTTACTGTTTCAGCCAATTGGCGTGCACTAAATTGCATATGTAAATTTACATATTATTATATTTAACAGCGCTCAAAAGCTTAAGCCATACTTCCTGCTCGGTGTTCCAAGTATACTTCTGGGCGGCGCGCTTTGACTGCATTTTAAATTGATCTAAGTTTGGATGATGTGCCAGTATTTTAATTTGCTCGGCAATATGCCGGGGATTATGATTTTCAATAAATACACCACACGGAAATTCGTTTAACAGATTTTCCAATTCAGGAATACGGCTTACTAATACAGGTAAGCCGGCCTGTAAATAATCAAAAATTTTATTTGGCAGGCTGTACTTATAATTTAAATTAGTAGGCTTGTCAATACTAATGCCAATATCTGCAGCAGCAGTGTAGGACTGTAATTCGGTTTTTGAAATTCTTGAAATGCATCGTACGCGGTTCTTTAATGTTTTATCCGAGGCCAAGTTTAATATATTTTGCCATGAATCGCCGCTACCAATTATATACAATACCATTTCGGGTAATTCATACATGGCCTTAATAAGCTCTTCGGCTCCACGACCGGGATTTATGCCTGAACCTTGTAAAATTAAAATGGTTTGGTTTTCAGGCATTCCAAGTGCTGCTCTAGGCATTAGGTGCGCGCCATCTGTATTACTTTCAGGCACATTGCGTACAACATTAAAGGTTAAATTATATTCGGCGGCATAGGCCTTTGCAATAGAATCACTAACCGTAATTCGTGCATCTGTTTTATGAATTAACCGGCGTTCAAGCATTTTCCAAATGGCTTTTTTAAAAGGGCGGTGCTGCAACTCAGGAACCTCACAAAAGTACTCGTGGCTGTCGTATATTACATAACTACCCCATTTACGTTTGGCTATAATTGAAGGCCATAAGGTATCTAGGTCATTGGCTATTACCAACTGCGGTTTGATTCTCTGTAAGTGTAATGCAAGGGCCCAGGCAAAGCAGATATACATTAATGGACCTTTTGAAAAAGGTATTTTAATGCGTTTGGCATTAAAAGGCCATGTGGTATTTAAAGGCAGGGCCTGTGGTGTTTCACGGCCTATAAGGTGTACTGTGTACCCTTGTTTTACAAGTAAATTACAGGTTTTTAATACGCGCTGGTCTGTAACCAGATCGCTAATAACCACCACACAGGCAACGGGCTTGGTTGTAAACATGAATTGGGGTAAAAATTACAAAATATAGCTCAAGTACGCATTCAATAATATGTATTTTTACCTAATGCGTATTGACACCCATGTTAACCTTAAGCCCTATCACACCTTTGGTATCGATACCCATGCAAGCCAATTTACACGTATTCAACACCGTGCCGAACTCAATTTAGTTTTACAATTTTATACGCAATACCAACCATTACTTATTCTTGGTGGCGGAAGTAATGTGTTATTTACCAAGCCCTTTGAAGGACTTATAATTAAAAATGAATTAAAAGGCATTCGCATTAAAAAAAGGCTAAAAAACGAAACCCTCGTTGAGGCCGCATCCGGTGAGTCCTGGCATGGGTTTGTTTGCTGGGCTTTAAAACACCATTTATACGGTTTAGAAAATTTAGCCTTAATTCCAGGAAGTGTTGGCGCAAGCCCTATGCAAAATATTGGCGCTTATGGCAGAGAAATCAAAGATGTATTTGAAACGCTTGAAGCGCTTAATTTAAAAACGGGTGTTATAGAACATTTCAATGCTGCAGATTGCAAATTTGGATATCGCGAGAGTATTTTTAAACACGAATGTCAAGGGCAATATTTTATACTGTCCGTAACGTTTCGATTGCATCATCAACCTCGGGTTAATACCTCTTATGGTGCCATAAATGCGGTATTGCAATCTAAAGGTATTTTAAATCCAAGCCCTCAGGACGTGGCAAATGCAGTAATTCAAATTCGCAGTGATAAATTGCCCGATCCTGCAAAATATGGTAATGCGGGGAGTTTTTTTAAAAATCCCGAAATAGATGCAAGCCTGTTTTTAAAATTACAACAACAGTTTCCGGATATTGTACATTATTTACAAGCGTCTGGCCATTACAAGCTTGCTGCCGGTTGGCTTATTGAGCAGTGTGGACTTAAAGGTTATATGCATGATGGCGCAGCGGTTCATGCGGCGCAGGCACTGGTGTTAATAAACGCCTCTGCAGCTACGGGTAAAGCCGTTTTAGAATTATCTAAACACGTACAGCAATGCGTGTTTGAGCGTTTTGGTATTACCCTTCAAACCGAAGTTAATCTGTTGTGAAGCGGGTACTTTTTTTATATACCGAACTGGCCGATTATACGGTATTTGCCCTGGAATCTCTTTCTAAAGACGCGCAGGTGTTTGTTGTACATTATAATGTTAATTCAGATGCTCCTTTTCAATTAAATGTGTCGGAACATATAACTTCAAAAGCACGAAATACGTTTACAGCATCCTCTTTACTTAAATGGATACAAGACATCAATCCCGATTTACTTATTTGTAGCGGATGGACAGATCGTAAATATATAACTGCCGTTCGGCGCTGGAATAATCCTCAGCGCTGTGTATTAACCATGGATACCGTTTGGAATGGTCATCCCCGGCAATGGCTGGCATGTGTAATTAGCCGATTTACCATTTGCCGCTGGTTTTCAAAACTATGGGTTCCGGGTGAGCTGCAAAAAAAATATGCCCAAAAATTAGGCTTTACAACTATTGCCACCGGTTTTTACTGTTGCCGACATACGCTGTTTTTACCTTTGGCACAAAAGCGATTTATAAACTCAAAAAAAAATAAAAAAATACTACTTTATGTGGGAAGGTACGATGCCCAAAAAGGCATTTCCCGTTTATGGAATGCGTTTACAGATTTACATCATCAGGGCGCTCAAAACTGGGAATTATGGTGTGCCGGAACCGGCCCGGTTTATCCTTTACAACATCCCGCGGTAAAACATTTTGGATTTGTTCAGCCCGAACGCCTTTTAAATTTCATTTTAGAGGCTGATGCGTTTATACTGCCCAGCACCTTTGAACCCTGGGGAGTAGTGGTACATGAAATGGCCTGTTCTGGATTGCCTTTGATATTAAGTTCTGCTGTTGGTGCTGCTGAGCGCTTTTTGATATCTGAAAAAAATGGTTTTATCTTTGAGTCTAACGCTGCACATTCATTAAAACAGGCTTTAACAAAACTTTTTAAATTAGAGCCCAATATGTTATACCACATGGGACAAAAAAGCCATGAACTTGCACAACAGATTACAATTAACCAATGGATGAATACCCTCAAATTATGGATGGCTTAACTACACACAAAAAAACAATTTTAATTACCGGAGGTGCTGGTAATGTTGGGAGCGCCTTAGCGCGTAAGCTTTACAAAATGTACAAAACCATGTGGTGGTGGTAGATAATTTATCTACGGGTTCGCGCAGCAAGCTGCCCGATGTCCAAAACACAAATTTTACTTTTATACATGCCGATGTAAACATCCGGCGTGATATGTCAACCATCATGTTAAGTCATAAATTTGATGCCGTATTTCACTTTGCAGCTGTTGTTGGTGTACAGCGGACACAGCAGCAACCCATTGATGTATTACGAGATATTGAAGGATTTCAAAACCTATTAGAGTTATGTAAAAACTCCTCTGTTAAAAAAGTCTTTTTTTCTTCAAGCTCTGAAGTTTATGGAGAGCCGGTAGAGTTACCTCAACACGAACATCATACACCTTTAAATTCAAGGGTGCCATATGCGGTTGTTAAAAATGTAGGGGAATGTTTTTTTAAAAGCTATCAGCAAACCTATGGTTTACCTTATACTATTTTTAGGTTTTTTAATACCTATGGCCCAGATCAAAGTACCGATTTTGTAGTTGCTCGTTTTTTATCTGCAGCTCTAAAAAATGAACCCATAACAATTTACGGAGATGGCAGCCAAACCCGCACATTTACTTATATTGATGATACGGTTGATACCTGTGTAAAAATTTTTGAACACAATCTTTTAACTAACGATGTAATTAATATTGGCAATGATCGTATACTTAGTATTAAAGAATTAGCCGAACTCATAATTTCACTTACAAAATCAAAGTCTGTAATTTCGTATCTGCCGCCTTTAGCAGACGGTGATATGAGTCGGAGACAGCCCGATAACCATAAAATGCGTACAATATTAAACCGTAATTTAATTGAAATTGAAGAAGGCATTGTACGTATGGCTCATGATGCACAATTTTTAAAACACATAGGCCTTTGAGCGCATTATTGCTAAAGCCTGTTATTGTTTCGGTTGATTGGTTTAGACCCGCTTATCGTGCCGGCGGACCGGTTGCGTCTCTTGATAATTTGTTTAGATTGTGCAGTGATGAATTTGAATTTTATGTTATTTGTTCTGCGTACGATTTAGGCAAGGTTCCGCTTCAAAACATACCATTAAATACATGGACCTATTATGCCAAAAACGTAAATGTATTTTACCGTAGTAATAATCGAAACGGTAAAATAATTTGGAAAGATATTTTTAAGCGATTTCCGGATGCGCCGTTATATATTAACGGAATGTTTTCGTGGCATTACTCAATACTTCCATTATGGTTTCGCAGTGCAGTGCGAAAAACCATAATTGCACCCCGAGGTATGTTAAGTGGCGGGGCTATTGTTCGGGGGTATTATAAAAAGCTATTATTTTTAAAATGTGCTAAAGGTTTTAAGCTTTATGCTAATGCCCGTTTTCAGGCTACAGATACCGAAGAATTAAAAGCCGTACATAACATTTTACAAGTTTCAAAACAAGCGGTGTTTCAAGTTTCAAATGTTCCTAAGGCTATTTTTAACGAGGCGCATACGCCCATTTCAGGTAAACGGCTATGTATGATAAGCAGAATACATCCAATAAAAAATACGCTGGGGGCTATTCGTATTGTAAAACAGCTGGCTGCTTATAACGTACCTTTTGATATTTACGGCCCCATTGAAGATCCGGTGTACTGGGCACAATGCCAATTAGAAATGCAATCTGCACCAAACATCCGGTATTGCGGTGAAGTGGCGCCTGATAATGTTGTCTTGGTTTTAAATACCTATAATATTTTATTACATCCATCCTTTAATGAAAATTTTGGTCATAGTATAGCCGAAGCACTTCAATGCCAAGTTGCCGTTTTAACAGGCGATGCAACACCCTGGAACTGGCTTAATGAAACCGGTGGCGGTGCTGCCATTAATCCGCTACACGAAGACGTTTATGTAAAGACATTAAAAGTGTGGCTTGAAATGAACGATTCTGAATTTTTAGAATTTTGTAAAAGGGGCACCATGGCATTTAGAAGTCGTTTTTCATTAAACGAATTAAAACTTAAATACCGACATTTGTTTTATGCAAGCTAAAACCGACTTAAGCCATTACCGCAAAGGAGGCTACAAACCGGGACGTGGCTTTTTTTGTATGGTATTATGGACCATTTGCAGCAGAGTCTTTATAGAATCAGGATGGTTTCCGTTTTCAAAAATAAAACGCTTTATTTTAATTTGTTTTGGTGCAAAAATTGAAAAGCACGTTGTTATTAAGCCGTTTGTTAAAATTAAATTTCCATGGAAACTTCGTATTGGATCATACGTTTGGATAGGTGAGCATTGTTGGATTGATAATTTAGATACTGTTAGTATTCAATCTCACAGTTGTTTGTCACAACGGGTGTACCTCTGTTGTGGAAATCATAATTTTAATTCTGCCACGTTTGATCTTATTACGCAACCCATTGAAATAAAACAGGGTGTTTGGGTAGCTGCATCAGCATGTGTTATGCCCGGAACAATTTTGGAAGAGCATGTTGTAGTAACGGCGGGGTCCATAATTTCTGGTCATACGATTCCATATGGTATATATAAAGGAAATCCCGCCGCACTGGTAAAAACAAGAAGCCTTAAATAATTATTGGCCAATACGGTCAACCGTGCTTACCCCTTTAATATTTTTTAAATTTTTTACCAAATGATTTAAATGCTTGGTGTCATGTACATACACCATGAGCGTACCTTCAAATAAACCATCATCGGTATCAAAATGAATTGACCGCATGTTTATATTGTTTTCATTTGAAATTACTTTCGTAATAGAATTTACCATGCCTATTTCATCGCTTCCTGAAATACGAATTCCTGCCAAAAACGATATCAACTGGTCGTTGCCCCATTTTGCACGCACAATGCGGTACGCGTAGTTTGATAATAATTTTGTGGCGTTTGGACAATTTACACGATGTATAAGTATTTCGGCGTTGGTTGAAAAAAATCCAAAAACCTCATCTCCGGGAATTGGATTACAGCAGGATGCCAGCGTGTATTTTAACTGTTGTGCGTCGCCGCTAATCACCAACATGTTAGATGTGCCACGGACGCGGGTTATCAACTCGTCCCATTTTTTACTTTCTACGGTATCTGCGGCTGTTAATAGGCCTGAATTTTTAAACTCTTTAAATTCTTGTATCTCTTTTGTGTCAACGTTACCTAAAGCTGTACGGTAATATACTTCCTGAAGCGAAGGCAGTTTTAAAAATTTTAAAAACCCTTGCAGTGTTTTTAAATCATCCGGTAAGCCTGCGGCTTCAAATTTTGTTTTTAAAATTTCTTTTCCGGCTAATGCAGTTTTTTTTCGCTCTTGCCGCAAACGGTTTTTAATTTTAGACTTAGCTTTTGCTGTAACCACAAAATCTAACCATTCATTTTTGGGCAGCTGTTTTGTGCTGGTTAAAATTTCTACCTGATCGCCGCTGGTTAACATGTGGCTTAGTGGTACAAGTTTATGATTTACCTTGGCGCCAATACAATGCTCCCCAATTTTTGTATGTACATCAAAGGCAAAATCTAATGCCGTTGCTTTATAAGGTAAGGTTTTCATTTCACCCTTTGGCGTAAACACATAAATTTCATCACTGAATAAATTCAATTTAAAGTCATCGATAAATTCTAATGCGTCCGGATCGGGATCTTCAAGCATTTCTCGAATTCGGCCCAACCAGCTTTCCAGTTGTTGTTCGCGGGCAGCCATGGCGTCTTTGTATTTCCAGTGTGCTGCAAAACCCTTTTCGGCAAGCTCATCCATGCGTTCTGTTCGTATTTGAACTTCCACCCATTTACCCTGTGGGCCCATAACCGTTGTATGAAGGCTTTCATAGCCATTACTTTTAGGCGTGCTAATCCAATCGCGTAAACGGTCTGGATTGGTTAAATATATATCCGTAATAAGCGCATAGGCTTTCCAGCAATCACTTTTTTCAAATTCAGAAACACTATCCAATACAATTCGAATGGCAAACAAATCGTAAATTTCATCAAAGCTTACATTTTTGTTTTTCATTTTTGAAAAAATACTATACACCGATTTTGGACGGCCAAAAATTTTAAATTTTAAACCTTGGCGTTGCAGCATTTCCTTTACAGGATCAATAAAACGTTGAATGTAGCGCTTACGTTCGGGCTCCGTATCTTTTAATTTTTGTACTATTTCATTGTAAACGTCCGGATTGGTATACATTAAAGCCTGGTCTTCAAGCTCTGTTTTTATAACATTTAAACCCAAGCGATGCGCCAAAGGTGCATAGAGGTATAATGTTTCACTTGAAATTTTAAGTTGCTGTTCGGGCTTCATATGTTCAAGCGTACGCATGTTGTGCAAGCGATCGGCCAGTTTAATAAGCACCACCCGAATGTCCTCGCTCATGGTGAGAAGCATTTTACGAAAATTTTCTGCCTGCAGGGACTCGGTAAAATCTTGCATGCCCGAAAGCTTGGTTAAGCCGTCAATAATTTGGCTAACCTTTTCGCCAAACAAGCCTTTAAGGTCTTCTAAGGTTAAATCGGTGTCTTCAACGGTATCGTGTAAAAGGGCCCCAATAATACCCGTTGCGCCCAGTCCGATATCTTCTGCACAAATCTGGGCAACCTCTATGGGGTGATAAATATACGGCTCGCCGCTTTTTCGCCGCATGTCTTTATGGGCTTCAAGCGCAACTTCAAAAGCTTTTCGAATAAGTTCTTTTTCACCTTTTTCCAAACGGCGTTTACAAGATTTTATTAGTCGCTTGTAACGGTTTAATATCTCTTTTTTTTCTGCCTCTAAATCAATTTGCATGGTGTTTCAAAACTTGAATTTAGAGAATAAATATCGGTTTATTTACATACGCTGAAACCGGGCACCGGGTAATGATTTTATAAAATACTCCGATTCTAAGTAAAATAATGCTTCGGCTATAGTTGCTGCATTTTCAACTTCCGTATCGTATAGTGCCTCTATAGACCAACAGTCTTGTTTTAAAAACAAATTCCAAATATTTTTAAATGTTAAATGCGGTTCGCGTTGGG
The DNA here is from genome assembly GCA_009927275.1 of Sphingobacteriia bacterium. Taxonomy (GTDB): domain Bacteria; phylum Bacteroidota; class Bacteroidia; order B-17B0; family Aurantibacillaceae; genus Aurantibacillus. Next base: position 38,308 of record RFNG01000076.1, read on the forward strand.
GAGGGTTATAATTTTGGGGGCTTTTGTTCCATTGCATTGCCTGAATAATATCTTGACCCGACTCAATAAGTTGTGCCGTGTGGTTTTTTATAAGGGCGTGGCAACCCGATGCCGTGCTATCATCAGGTCGTCCGCAAAGGGCAAACACCTCGCGGTTATATTCTTGTGCTAAACGGGCTGTAATCATACTGCCGCCTTTACAAGTACTTTCAATAACCACTACTGCTTCTGAAAGTCCTGAAATAATTCTGTTACGTTTTGGAAAAATTCCCGGATGTAACTCGCTTTTGTGCCCCTGTTCTGAAATCCATGCGCCGCCCTGATCAAGTATGGAATGCGCTAAGGCGCGGTGTAATGCCGGATATACCGTATTAAGTCCGGTACCCATAACGGCCCAGGTTGGTAGTTTTAAAGTTAAGGCCTGCTCATGAGCCATGCGATCAACGCCAAACGCAAGTCCGCTAATTACCACTGTGTTTTGAACCTGCTGCATGGCTTGTAGTATTTGTTTTACATGGACGTTTGCACGATCTGAAGGTCTCCGTGTTCCAACCAATGCTAATGTGTGCTGTCCACTAGGCGGTAAATGGCCTTTTACAAAAATAACACATGGGGCATCAGGTATTTGTTTTAAAAGCAAAGGATAGGACGGGTCCTCTAAGCCTATTACATTAATTTGGTTTTTACGCGCCCATGTTAATTCTGCCTCAGCAATTTGCATGAGTGCATCGCGGTTATTAAAAGCAGCACGTGTTTCAAAGGTATTTAATCCATAGTACTGATGCTGACGTGCAAATAATAAAACATTTTTGGCAGATCCCATCTGGTCTATTAATGCTGCCATTTTGAGTGGTCCCAAATGTGGAATATGCTGTAAACAAAGTGTATAGAATAAAGCTTCCATGAGAGCAAGTTAAGCCCAAATAAAGCTGATTTAATGCCTTAAATTATAGCATTATTTTTTGGGTGCCACAGGGCCCTGTTTTTTTGGATTTAAATAGCGCTCTGCTTTTTCATTTGTGGGATCAAGGGCCTTAATTTGCTCAAACACTTGCTTGGCTGTTGCTTTATCTCCCGTTTTTTCAAAATAATAACCAAGATACTCGTTCGCCTCAATCCAATACGATTTAAAATTGGATGTTTTTTCTTCAGGCTTAATTAAACTTATTGCTTTTTCAAATGCCAGTTTCGCAGCATCGGTTTTAACATCTTCATCTTTATATACAAGAATTCTTCCTTTGTATATATAGGCCATGGTATAATCGGGTTTTAATTCGGCAACCCTTGAAAATGCTGAGTCGGCTTCATTGAGCCGCTGTTGCAGCTGCATGCTTAGCGAATTTAATAGTGGTGATGGTGCGTTGGGTTTTCCTTTAACTGGTTTTTTAGAAGCTTCAGCGGCTTGAAGCTCTAAAAGTTCTTTTTTTAATTGCTGCGCCCACGCATAAAGCAATTTGCCATAATCATAGGTTTCGGTTAAATTAATATTTGACCATGAGCCATTCATTTTTAACCTGTAATAGGTATTTGATTTGTCAAATAGTTTTGCGTCTGCAAATAATTTTGCCAAGCGGCTATATGTATCTGACACCAAATTAGGATCCAGTTGCAAGGCTTTATTAATTTCCAGTATTCCTAAGCTGTCTTTTCCGTTACGAATAAGTAAATACCCCAAACAGCGGTAATCTTTTGCAATAAACTTAAACGTTTTAGGCGCTTGGTTAAAAAAATTAGTAATGGCTTGTAAGCCCTGAACAAACGCCTCTTTATTGGTTTTAGAACCTAACTCTTCATACGCATACGCCAGGATGCGATCCAATCGAAAATCCGACAGGCCCGATGCTTTTAATTTCAAACCTTCGGAAACAGCCTCTTCAAACTGTTTATTGCTGTAAAGCGCTCCTATAAAACGCTGACGGGCATATGGACTGTTATTTAAGGCTAAATATTTTTTCCAGTTTTCAACGGATTTTGCATTTTGAGCAAGTAAAAAATACAGCTCGGCTTTTTCACTGTAAGCCGGTGCAAAGGTTGAGTCAATTTGTTTGGCTGCTTCGTATTTTTCTAAAGCCAGTTTATAGTTTCGTGCGCGCTTATATAATTTACCTTCTCTTATAATGCCTAAAGGGCTTTTGGAATTTAGTTGTGTTGCCAGTTGGTATTGCTTAATGGGCTCGGTGCCTGAAGTGGGATTTTTTTCTAAAAGGGCATCTCCGTAAACCAAATAATTAAGCGCGTTTTTTGGATCTAACTTTATTGCTAGCGTAGCACTTTCAATAGCTTTATCGGGATTTTTAGTATCGGTTTCAAGCCATGCATTTGCCAATTCACGCGCTATTTCTGCATTTTTATCTTTTGAAAGGGTTTTGGCCTGATAAAAGTAACGGGCTGCAGAATCTAACATGGATTTTGATAAAAACCATTTGCCGGCGCCAACATAATTAATTGGTGCCATCATGTGTGCGGCCATGCCTTTTCGATAATAGACCATAGCACTATCCGTTTCGCCGCGTTTAAAAAAATTTTCGCCAAAATAATAATACCATTCGGGCACTGCTGGACCTTTTTGAATTACGTTTTTAAAAACAAGTTCGGCCTGTTCGTAATTTTCATTTTCGGTTAAGGCTAATGCTTCCTTTAAACTTTGTGCACTACTGTTAAGCCCTGTAAAAATTATCACTGAAAAAAAAATACTTCGCATGGTGTAAAATTACAGATTAATACATATTACAAGGGCCTGAATCCCTATTTTATAACAATTTAAGACCCTTACTATTTACCCCAATTTTACAGGGGTTCTAGATGTACCTGTATGTTACGCTCTTGCTGGCGTGCAGGCAATAAGCCGCGCTTTAATACCATCCACTGGCCTTTTGGACCTGCAGTAAACGCTTCAAAGCCTTTTGCAAGTGTAAAATCGCCGGTGGTTCTAACCGTATAAACCTGTAGGGGTAATGGGTATGTATTTGTTTTTAATGATGTTGCAGATGGGTAAACCCCCTCAAGCGCTAGTATTTTTAGTTGCGTTTTTAAAGCCCGCATTAATGTGTCATCACGGTCGGCACATTGGGCAAAATCAATTATTCCAATGGCATTAGGGTCAGTAATTAAAGCCTCGTATAGGGTTTTAAAATCTGTTTTAGAAACTCCTTTTAATGATTTTGGAATTTGTGTTTTAAACAATGTTGTGCATAAGCTATTTAATACGGTTTGATCTGTATTAACTCGAATTAAAGTTTGTTTAGAAATACCCAATGGCTGTAATATAGATTGTAACTTCTGTAAGGAAATACTAGTGTCGGGATACTGTTTTGACACTACACATGCTACTGCGTTATGTGCAATTGATGATAGCTTTGGTATTTCTTGCTGTTTTGCAAAACTTGCATTTCATGAGGGCTAAGCTTTCTATTAATAAAAATCAATTCGCAGGCATTGGTTTTAAGTGCTTGTAAAGCATTTTCGGCAGACGAGGCAACAACGGTTACATGTGCCGCAGGATACTGGGCCATAAACGTATAGGCCATGTAATACGTAAGTTCATAAAGCCCGGGTTCGCAATACACTACCAATTCACCAGAGGTTGGCGAGTTATCATGCCGGTCGTTTTTAAAATACGGCGAACAGGCGTTAATACAAACTGCTGTAGTAAATGCCAAAAAAATAAAACGGTGCATGCGCTACGACTTAACCATTCGGTACAGTCTAAAAGCTCGGTAAATAGCATAAACTAAAAGCACTGCACTAAATCCTGGTTTGTTTATATTAATTTGGGTATTCAAAAGGGTTCCCGGAATCCAAAGCAATACCAATAGTACACAAATAAAAACCAACATTAACAAACCGGTCCAAAACGACAGGGGCTTGTTCATTCCGAATTATGAAATTTTAAATACTACCGGTAAGTTGTAATATACACGGGCAGCTCTACCGTTATTACGTCCGGGCTTCCACTTATTAGGATATTGTTTTATAACACGTATGGCTTCTTTATCACAATCTGAACATCCCGGAACCCCTTTTAATACCTGAACATCTCCGATAGAGCCGTCAATTTCAACCACAAACTTTAAAAATACTTTGCCTTGTAAGCCTGCTTCGCGTGCCATGGACGGATACTGTATGGACTTGGCAACATATTGGTAAAAGGCCTGTATGCCACCCGGAGGCTCCGGCATTTCTTCCACAACAGTTAAAATCTCTTGAACGGTTTCCGTAGGACCTTCTTCAACCGGAGGGGCAATAATATCTTTGTCGCCTTCTTGGTCTTTTTCACCAACATT
>RFNG01000004.1 GCA_009927275.1 Sphingobacteriia bacterium
TCGCCCAAATAATTCTAATTATCCAAAAAAAAAATTCTAATCAAGGCATCGACCAAAAAACAATCCCATAAAAAACTAAAAGTATCATCCAAAAAATAATTCTACCAAAAACTAAAAGCATCAATATACACTTAACGTATAAGTGTATAATTTATATAATCGGTATTTAAGCCTACGATTTTTAAAATATTTTTTATTTTATTTTTAAGCGTTCGTTTTTTAATACTGATGTCAGCATTAAAAGTCCAGTTGCGTTGTGCAATACGTTCAGCAATCCATTTTGGATGCGTTCCTTCAAATCGAGCAAGTTCATGAACATGATGTTCATAATCAAAACTAGTTGCAATTTTTACATGCTTTTCAACCCAGGCATCGTCGTGCCATAATTTGTTAAAGTCTTCTTGTTTGCGTTGCATTGCTACGGGGTTTTTAACCCAGCCATAATGAAAAACGCGTGCATTAGCTTTGGCAACTTTTAATTTTTGATTTGGTTTTTTACGAAACCCTTGTGCATCGCGAAATGAAAATATACCTCTATTTGGCTTAATGATTCGAATTTCATTTTTATACCAATTGTTTGAAACTCCAACATAATCATACGAACCGTAAAAGTGTAAATATTCAAAAAGTAACCCATCAATTAATTCATTAGAAAGGTGTTTTTGCATAGCAGTTAATATTGCCGGATAATCATCTTCATGCAAAACTTCATCACCTTGAATATATACCGCCCAATCCGCCTTCGGATCAATTGCAGCAAGTGCTTTGTCTGTTTCAACGGCTAAAACCTGACCGTTTTTTCGAAGTGTATTATCCCAAACAGTTTCAATTATTTTTACTTTTGGATCAATGGCTTTAATTAAGGCAAGCGTATCATCGTCGGATTGTCCAACTGCAACTACAACTTCGTGGCAAATGGGTAATAGGGATTGTATGGAGGCTACAATTGGATAATCGAGAATAATAGCATTGCGTATAAAAGTAAAGCCGCTGATTTTCAATAGTATTTATTTATTAAGTTTTTAAATATGTAATTAAACGTTGTTTAGTCATTTTTGATAAAAATCAATTTTATTAATTTCATGCGTATGTGTTGATTTGTATTAGCGCATATAATTTTTAAGTAAAACGTACTACTATATTAGCAAATACTTTAAATGAATCCATTTTGTAAAAGTAAAAATTATTAATTAGGGGTAATATTTTGTTTAAACTTAAATAAAGCCATGTAAAGGCAATTCAATT
>RFNG01000003.1 GCA_009927275.1 Sphingobacteriia bacterium
CACTAGAGGAGCATCCGCAGCCGGACCGAGATCAGAAAGTGAAAAGCTTCCAGGTTCTGGCGGCTCGAATTTGAGGGCCTGATATCCTGGAGCCAGTGGTTCAAGAAATTCGGATGTTGGATCTGAACTGTGCGCCGATGGGGGCAGAAGGGACAGCATCAGGAGGCACGCCAGAGTCGGCGCACCTCCCTTCAAGCCAGTTTTACGGGTTTTTGGCCAACGCAGCGCCATTCCCTTTCCCTGCGACATTGGTATAGAGCGCATGGGCCCCAAAACGCATCTGGTGGGGACGACCCAGCTTTGCTGCCGTAAAGTCGATGGCAAACGTTTGTTTGAGTTCCTTTCCGTCCCAGGCATAAAGCTTCAGAAACTGCTCGTTATCAGCCCCTTTCTTGTCCCAATTCGCCAGAAGTGACGAGCTGTAATAAAGGCGTTTGCCGTCCCAGCTGGACGAGACCATGTTGACCTGCGCACCGATATGCTTTTCGTAGATCTGGACAGGCTTCTGGGGATTGCTGATGTCAAACAGACGGGTGTTGCCATCCGAGAAGGTGTTGACCCAAAGGCGTTGATCATCATTGGAGATGGAAATATCCACAGGCAATGGCACCTTGGTCGGATCGCCAATGTTGGCGACAGACTTTGCCTGCCATTCGCCTTTGTCATCCTCGTGAATCAGCCAGATCTGTGAGGTGAGGGCCGTGGTCGTAAAGCAGTAATTGTGTGATTCGCCCCAGGCACACCGGATTTCCAGGGGGGCACCCGGGACATCCAAGACTTTCTTTGGGGTCTTGGTGTGAAGATCCCATGTCACCACCGTATTCCCGAAATGCTTCATCGCTTCGGCATCGGTCAGGAGTTTTCCAAAGTCCATCATGTAGTTGTTCCAGCCGGTGAAACTTGAGGTCACCAGCAGATTCTTGCGCGGCAGGGCTCGGACATCGTAGTTGTAGCCATCGGCAAACTGCCCGCTCTTGATCGCGCCTTGAAGGTCCGCATCGGTCGGTATCCAATAGGTTGCGATGTATTCCCCCTCGTTGGTGTATTCCACCAGGGCGGTTCGCCCCCCATGATCCTTGTTGTTCGAGAGCCCGGTGATGATCATCCGGCCGGGAAGGGCATAGATGGTATGAGGACCCACAACGCCGCCGCTTTTGGCGACAAAGTCGTTGATGGTCCGAACCAGCTTGGGCTTGGACGGATCCGTCTTGACGTCAAAAACAAAGATCTTGGAAGTGTCGAGGCCTCCTGCCCAGAGAAATGCCCGATCGTCAGTGAAGTCTGAGTGATGGGCTTCATTCCGTCCCCCAACGGAAAGGGTCTGGATGACTTTCCCGAATTGCTTGGATTTGGGGTTCACATCCACAGTGACCAGCTTATCTTGACCATCCCCAAGGCCCTCGACGCCTAAAGTCCAGACGTAGACGAAATCTTCTTGCCCGGTGATCTTCTTCATGTAAGGAGAGGCACAGGTTTCATCGGCTTGAGCGGGCGTCAGGGCTGACATGGATAGCCCCGTTAAAAGGCCCAGGGTTAAAGCGCTGGCCATCGGACGAAATCGACGAAAAAGGGGCATATGTCCTCTCATGACGGGGTCACCTCGTGAAGCATGCATTGTTTTTATTTTCCGCGCGGGTGCGGGCAAGGGGATGTTAGTCGCGCAATCTCCTCGGGCGCAAGCCGAATTGATTCAGATCTTTGATGTCTTATCGTGTGGGTCGTTGAAGTCCTTTCTTGAGAAGGGTCGGGCAAGGCTCAGCAGAGCCAACAAAGAAAAGCCTGCCCCGATATAGAAAGTGCTGGAGGGACCCCATGTCTCCCAGAAAAACCCGGCTAAGACGCTAGCAACTAACATGGCAAGGCCGGTGATAAGATTAAAAAGGCCAAAGGCGGTCCCGCGAAGATCAGGGGGAGCATGATCGGCAATCATGGTTGCGAGGAGTCCCTGCGTGATGCCCATATGGACACCCCACAGCCCGACGCCCGCAAGGAGACTCATCCAGTGGGTCCCCGACGCCAAAATCAGGTCAGCGACAATCAAAACGGTCAGTCCTTGGGCGAGTAAGCCCTTGTGACTGAGGCGGTCAGAAAGCCGACCAAAGGGATATGCGGTCCCGGCGTAGACCAGATTCATCGCGACCATGACCAAGGGAACCAGAGCCAGGGGAATGCCAACCTGCTCGGCTCGAAGTACCAGAAAGGCTTCGCTGAATCGGGCCAGGGTAAAGACGGTCCCAATCACAATCACCCACCAGTATCCGGGGCTGAGGCGTTTGAGGCTTTCGCTGCGGATAGGGTTGCTGCGTTTTTCATCGACATGGCGCCTGGGTTCTTTGACCCCTAGAACGAGCAACGCAACCGCTAAAACGCCTGGGATGACAGCCACCCAGAAGATGGCCCGAAAATCGTTATTCCAGACCAGCATGAGAGCAACCGCGATCAGAGGGCCCAGGAAGGCACCCACAGTGTCGAGGGATTGTCGTAATCCAAAGGCAGCGCCCCGAATTGAGGGAGGTGCAATGTCGGCAATGAGCGCATCGCGAGGCGCACCACGGATTCCCTTGCCAATGCGATCGATCAAT
>RFNG01000029.1 GCA_009927275.1 Sphingobacteriia bacterium
ACTTGCAATATTATAAACCTCACCAGGTTGCCCAATAAATGCGCATGCAATTAGACCACGACATATATCCTCTACAAAAATAAAATCTCGTGAAGCAATTCCCTCATTTTCAAGAGGTAAATTAATTCCTTTTAAAGCCTTATATATGAAAGTTGGAGTCACGTTTCTCCATACAGTTGCTGGTGTACCTCTCCATTGCCCAGCACCCAATATTTCGCCCGGGCCATATACATTTTGGAAGCGTGCCCGTACAGTTGGCACTTTATGCTGATTATAATAATATACTGAATAAAACTCGCCTATTATCTTAGAAATTGAATAAGGACTATCATGTTTGATACTCGTAAATTCTTGTTCAACCGTTGCTTTAGCGTCATCAAAAGTCTTTTCAGCAACAGCACACCCTGCAGAAGAATAAACTATCTTTTTAAGGTTTTTAAAATTCTTAACCCAATTAAATAATCTCAAAGTTGTAAAAGTGTTATTTGCATGATCAGCTATAGGATCATAAATTGAACTTTGATTACCGTGATATGTAGCAAGATGAAATATATAATCTACATCATCAGTGATCTGTTTCAAAATATTATCATCAGTAATAGATCCTTTTAGGAAAGTAAGTCTTTTGTTTTCTAGAGGGAGATTTGTTTTTTCGGCACTCATTAAATTATCTATTGCTAGAACTGATGCTTCAGGATAGTTTTTTAGAATCATCTTAACAAGGTTGCTTCCTACAAAACCTGCTCCGCCGACAATAATAATTTTGTACGAACATATATTAGTATTTGACATAATATTTAATTCTTTTTTTGAGATGAGAGATGGCTATAAATATCCGTGACACCGAATTTATCATACCACTCTAATTGTCTTATTATTGTTTGTTTAAAATCATACTTGGCCTTCCAATTAAATTTTTTCTCTGTGTGTGTTGGATCAAGAACTACTTCCTTAATATCATCTGCCCCAACAGGTAAAATTGGCACTACAGGTGCCGTAATCCCAAGATATGATGCTACTTCGTCGAAAACTTCTTTAATAGAAGTTCCTTTACCGGTTGAGATATTGTATATACCAGTCTGAATTTCTTTTGTGATTGCTAGACTAAGGATTTCTAAAAAATCTTCCATATCAATAAAATCTCGTATTGTATCACTACAAAAACAAGATTTGCCTGCTTTTAATCTGGTATAAAATGTAGGAATAGGTCCTATAGCTAAACGAGGCCCACAAATGTTAGCCAAACGCATCGACACAACATTCAATCCCGAATTCATAAGATATTGTTCACCTGCCGTTTTACTTATTCCGTAACTCGTAAATGGTTTTGTTGGTGAATCAATTGGTATTGGTGTTATATCAGGTCGCCCATAACAAAGTGCAGTCTGAAAATTAATAACTTTTTTAACATTATTATCAATAGATGCTTTCGCTATGTTAATTGATCCAATTATATTAGTTTCTGAGTCTTCTTTCCAATTACTAGGATCTTTGTAGGAGGCTGCGCTGTTTATAACAAGTGTAGGTTTAAATTCTGAGAATAATTTCGATACATGTTCTTTATTCGTAACCGACCCTTCAAAAACAGTTAAGTTGGGGTGATTTGGTAGATTTTGTTTTTTTCCCGTTACGAAATTATCTAATACAAAAATTTCATGGCCTATAGGAAGTAAAGCATCTATTATACTTGTTCCTAAACAACCAGCTCCACCTGTTAAAAATATTTTGTGTTTCATAAAATTATATAAAACTTTTTAAATGAGTATAGGTTGCGAAAACAGGATTTTTTTTGTACCATTGAATGGTTGAATTAACTCCATCCTCAAAAGATACATTAGCTTTCCAATTGAAATCTATTTCGGTTTCTTTCGGGTCAAGCAAAATTGTTACAGTATCGTCCTCACCCATTTCT
>RFNG01000047.1 GCA_009927275.1 Sphingobacteriia bacterium
ATTCAACGCACAGATTAAATACAAACCTTTGAAAATCTCACCAAAAATCGGACTGGAAAACTTCATAAAGGTTAAAGAAGGTTTTGAAAATCGAATTTTGTTACATAAACGGGCATTTCATTACATAAACTCAATTGGACTATCATAAATTTAGACATTTGAGTAATAGTTAACTAAGGGTTGATTATTTGCGATTCCGAAACGCAGTAATAGTAGGTAATTTAAAATCTGTACTAATGGGTAAAGGTTTAGTAAATGCGCCAAGCACGACTGGTAATCCTTCTGGCGGCGGAAGAGGCAATAAATAATTGCAATTTCCAAAAATTAATGAGGTTGTTTTGACAATCTTCGGAGAAGCTGAAAACCGTATAGAGTAAGCGAAACCTAAAATAACACGCTAAATGGCAAAGAAACCAATGGAAAATTTACCAAGGCCAAGCACGGTAAAAGGACATGCTGGAGGCCCGGCAGGTAACAATACTCCTCGTCCAAAAAAATAAGAATAATCCCGACTTGATTTAATAATCTTGTCGGGATTTTAAATTAATAACACTTTATAATCAATCGTTCCTTTAGCTAACAGCATGCAAGCTCCATTTTTACGGGTTAACACTCAAATGCGTAACTTGGTATTACCAAAAACGGACGCCTAAAATTATAGTTAGTAAATTATAACCAACAATTATCGGACTGAATAGACTTTGGCTCAAGTCCAACACCACCGCCAATCTGCAACCCTTTACCAGCCATGGTTAAGTATATAACTTTGAAAAAGAAATTTTACATATTAATTTTATTTTTGGGACTATTTACGTCTCTAAAATCCCAACATTGCTTTTGGGACTATTGTCGCTTTATTGTACTGGAAGTTCGGGATAGTTTAACCAATGAGATTGTTGACGATCTAACCATTATTTTATCCGACGGGTCCGGAAAGCCTTATATGTACAAAAAAATATCAGACAATCCAATTGATACTTCTGATATTCAGAGAACAGACTCTTTAAAATTTACTCTAAAGACTAGCAATAACAAGGCACATTGGGCCTCTGATATTGAGTTTGGAATAAACTGCTATATGCTGCTACTTTGGCATTATGTCTGTGAGGAGCTTAGCAAAGACAGAACAGACAAAATAGTTATTTACGACAAAAAGGGTCGTTATCATAACATTGCTATTACACTTGATAGCAATAAGCTTGCCCATATGTGTACAGGTGATCCGGTTCGTTTTGACCGCAAAAAATTCGATGAAATGACAATTAGGATCCGGTTAAAAAAGATTAAATAAGCCCTGGCTATAATAGCACCTGGGCAAAACGTTATTTCAGTAACTGTAATAAAAGCAATAAGTAGTTGTGCAAATTTTTTAAACTCTTGCATTTTTACACATTTAATCATGTTTAAATAAAAAAGAAAAAT
>RFNG01000059.1 GCA_009927275.1 Sphingobacteriia bacterium
CATGTTGTTGATCTGGAATTACCTTATGACTACGCATTGACCGTTACCATGTATAAAGCGGCATTAAAATATAATGTTAATTATGTTTTAACAGGTCATAATGTTGCAACGGAAGGAACGTATCTGCCAAAAAGTTGGCGGCACAACAAGATGGATATTCTAAATATAAAAGACATTCATCGCCAGCATGGGCAACGAAAAATGGAAACTTTTCCGCACTATTCATTTTTAAGACAAAAGTTTTTTTTAGACCGAAAATTAAAATATGTTAATCTGCTCAACTTTTTGGGATATAAAAAAGATGAAGTAAAGCAATTTATTCAAAAAGAGATGGGTTGGAGGGATTATGGTGGAAAGCATTATGAAAATGTATTTACCCGTTTTTATCAAGGCTATATCCTTAACGAAAAATTCCATATAGATAAGCGGCAGTTTCATTTATCGGTTTTAGTACAAAGCGGGCAACTAACAAGGGAAAATGCGTTAGTAGAATATAAAAGATCAGCATATGAAGAAAAACAAATGCAAACCGATCTTGATTTTGTAATTAAAAAATTCAATTTTAGTGAAGCTTCTTTTGCTGAATACATTCAGGCTACTGCCAGATCACATTACGAATACGATAGTATAGATAAATACTGGAATTTATATTTTAAACTAATTAAAAAGGGAAAGGCATTACTATTTTGGAAGTGATAAAAGGTAAGAATATTCTAATTGTATGTTACGGCTTTCCACCTAATCCGGGCGTTGGTGGAAGACGCTGGGCTAAGTTTGCCAAGTATTTAAACAGAAGTGGAAATAATGTAAATGTAGTTGCTGCAAAGAATATTTTTGCTGAAAAATCAGAATGGTTAAATGACATAAATGGAATTACTGTTGAGTATTTACCTGTAAAATATCCTAAAGTTATTATTAAAGGTCCATCATGTTTTTTTGAAAAGGTACAATACAGATTTTGGATTTATGTGTTGCGTTTGATTTATAGAGGTAATTATTATGATCGTTCCGTTTTTTGGAAACAACAAGTTCAAAAAAACATAAGTGATAAAATCTT
>RFNG01000038.1 GCA_009927275.1 Sphingobacteriia bacterium
GAGCTGTTTCTGTTTTTTTCTATAATTATTTTTGTTTTTATTCATTTGATTTTTCTCGGTTATGTGCCTTTTATTTCAGCCTGGAATTCACTGGATTATTATAAAATTGCCTATTTCCGTCAGCACATTAAAGAACACGATAACATTTTGATCCATTACATTAGCGCGTTCATGATAAAGGGAATTATTCCATTTGCTGTACTTTATTTTTCTTTTGCTAACAAAAAGATTTTTTACTTCTTAATTCCTTTTGCAATATTTTATTCAATCGCTTTAATGCAAAAGAGTTTGATTGTATCAATGATAATCCCAACTATTGTTTATGCTTTAATTAACAAAAAATATACCGCTGCCGTTTTTTATATGTTTATAGCAGTATTTGGTGTTTATGTGTTGGTGTATGCAACCAACCCCAGAATGCGAGCAAGCCAAGCCGAGATTGATATAGTTATGGCGAGTAGTCCTTACAAAGAATTTTATGCCCATAATTTTCAATCTTCCGAGCAAGGATTTTTAGAAGCAAGTGATGCGATTTACTCGCGTGTTTTTCTCACCACTGGGCTAGTTGCAGGTCATTGGTTTAATAAAATTCCAAATGAATTTCCTTATGCCAAAGGATGTGGCTATCATTTTTTAGCACCTTTACTTGGATGTAATTTTGATGAATATGATTATAGCCGTATTATTTACAAAGCTGTTTACGTTAAAGAAACCAAAATGGGTTTTACTGGCACTGTAACAGTAGCAAATTTTGTTTACGACTTTGCTAACTTTGGTTATTACGGACTGGTATTATCCGCTTTTTTATTAGCATCACTACTTAATGTTATTAATCGTTTTTTTGGCGCAAACCACACTTGGAATATTAGTGTAAACGCATTGTATATTTTTTGGTTGAGTTCAGGAGCACTAAGCACTTTATTGTTTTCTGGAGGATGGCTAATTACACTTTTTTTGTATTCTGTGTTTGCACCTTATTTAAAAGCTCCTTATAAATGATAAAACGCTTATTAAAAAGAAACGTTTTTATTTTAATGTCGGGAACATTATTTGCGCAATTATTACCTTTTTTAATTTCACCAATTTTAACTCGAATTTTTACACCACAACAATTTGGTGAATTTGGATTGTATTTCAGTATCACTATGATCTGTTCTGTATTTATTACAGCGAGGTATGAAATGGCAATTATGCTCCCAAAGGAGGAGCATGAAGCTGAAAATCTGGTAGGATTATCTATATTAATTACGTGTATTATCAGTTGTATATTGTTAGTATTGATTCTGTTTTTCAAACAATCAATTGCGCTTCTTTTTAAAACACCTGCTATTGAAAACTGGTTATTGTTTATCCCTATATCATTATTTTCAATTGGAATTTACCAAGCTTTAAATTACTGGAACAACAGAAACGAAAAGTATAAAAGTATAGCATTTAGCCGTGTTGCACGTTCTGCGGCGACTAGTTTTTGGAGTATTATTTTTGGATTTAGCGGGTTAAAAAAGGGAGGCCTAATTCTGGGAGATACATTAGGCCAATTGCTTTCAATGTTTTTTCTTTTCCAAAGGACAAAAAAAGATAATCCGATATTTTTAAAATCGGTAAATAAGGCCGAAATAAAAAAACAGGCAGTTCGTTACAAACAATTTCCCATTTATAATGTAAGTTCAGGGATGCTCGAAAAGTTATCAGGTCATTCACCTGTAATGTATTTGGCTCATTTTTTTAATGAATCCATTACTGGATTTTTTTCATTTAGTTTACGTATTATTAGTGCTCCAAGTACAATAGTTGCTCGTGCTTTTGGAGATATTTTTCGACAAAAAGCAACAAAAATTTATAACGAGCAGGGGAATTGCAAAAAATTATTTAAAAAAACGTTTTTTCAGTTATTGATGCTATCATTGATTCCATTTTCGCTTTTTTACTTTGTTGCTCCAGATCTGTTTGCTTTAGTATTTGGTGAAAAGTGGTATCAAGCTGGAAAATTTGCTCAAGTGCTAACTCCAATGTTTTTTTTACAGTTTTTGGTTAGTCCATTAAGCAACATGTTTTTAATAGCTGAAAAGCAAAATATCGATTTAATTATGCAGGTATCGCTATTTATTTTTGTTTCTTGTTCATTTTTATTTGGTTATAAATATTATAATAATCCCGAAACTTGTCTTTTCCTTTTTACCTTTACATATTCTCTAAAATACCTTGTAGAATTAGTGTTATCATATCAATTTAGTTTAGGAAAAAAATGAATGAAGTGAAACGACCATATCAAATGTGTACAAAAACAGTAATGGATACTACCGATCCAGAAATTACTTTTGATGAAAATGGGGTATCAAATCATTACCACGATTTTATGCGTTTGGCTCCTTCTCAATTATATCAGGGCAAAGCATCTGATGAAAAACTTTCACAAATTGTAGAACAAATTAAATCAGCAGGAAAAAACAGCGATTACGATTGTATTTGTGGTATTAGCGGGGGTGTAGACTCTTCATATGTAGCCTATCTTTCCAAGCAATTGGGATTACGTGTGCTAACAGTCCATTTTGATAACGGGTGGAATTCTGAACTGGCAGTTAAAAACATTGAGAATATTGTTAAGCGACTTGATTTTGATTACCAAACTTGGGTAGTTGATTGGGAAGAATTCAGAGATTTGCAAATTGCTTTTTTAAAAGCCTCAGTTGCTAATGCTGAAATTCCAACAGACCACGCCTTTTTAGCTGCCATTTATCATTTGTGTATTAAATACAATATCAAGTTTATACTCAGTGGCAGTAATTTTGCTACTGAAGGAATTTTACCTAAAAGTTGGGGATATAACGCTAAGGACATAACACACATTAAAGCAATACATAAGCAATTTGGCAAAATTCCTTTCAAAACCTATCCATTGCTTGGCTTCAAAAAAGAATTTTACTATACATATGTGAAAGGAATTAAAATGGTGCGTTTGTTGAATTATGTCCCCTATGTAAAAGCCGATGCCATGAAAGTAATTGAAAAGGAATTGGATTGGAAATACTATGG
>RFNG01000129.1 GCA_009927275.1 Sphingobacteriia bacterium
AATCATCCATGTGTCAGACCAGCCAGTTGAACCCTCGGATGGTTTGATTCCCTCTACTGGAGTCTTTTCGCCCTTAGCCAAATTGATATTGACTTGCCACGACGTTCCAAGAACTGTGGCACCGGATTTAAGGGAGGCAACATGCTTTAAGTAGTCACCCCAGTACTCACCAATGAGAGGCTTTTGCACCTTTAGCAGGGCAACGGCTGCATCAAACTGAGTCTGATCTAGAGCGTATGGATACTTGATGCCAAGATCAGGTTGCGTTGCCATCAAATATAGAGCTGCATCTGCGATATAAATTGGTGAATCGTATGCAGTTATTTTCCCCTTGTAAGGAGAGTTAGCGTCAAAGACTGCGCCCCATGAAGTAGGTGCGGGTTTAACAATATCTGTGCGATATGCCAATAAATTGGCACCGCGTCCGTGAGGAATACCGTATGCAACCCCGTCAACCGAGTTCCACTGTTGCATCTTTAAGTTTTCAAAGATGTCGGCGTAATTAGGGATCAAATCGGTATTTACGGGTGCAACATCTCCACCGTAAATCAAGCGAAGAGAAGCATCTCCCGATGCCGAAACCACATCATATTCACCGGTCTTCATCAAGGCGACCATGTCATCTGAAGTTGCGCCGTTCTTTACATTTACTTTGCAACCAGTATCTTTTTCAAAACCAGTTACCCAGTCAACGGCAGGATCAGTCGAGCCATTTTCAACATAACCGGCCCAAGCGACAATATTGACTTGGCCTTCACCTGCGCCAAGGGATTTCATCATTTCTATTTTAGGTACACCGCTATTGGATGCAGAGTCGCTCCCTGAGCTACATCCAGCGAGAATAAGTGCTGCAACGGATGCGACAGCAATTCGTGAAACCAGACGCTTCGAGTGCATCTGTACCTCCATCTTTACATTCCACAATCAGCGGTTGAATGTGGCTCTTGACTCTTCAGTGAATCAAGAATTCTTTGTTTTTGTCCCAGGATAATGTGACGTTTTCACCGATAACTAGCAAATCTTTGGGATCCGTTGAAATCATCGTACTTCCTAGTGTGGTGTCAACAAGATAGCGCGTCGTTGCTCCAACAAAAATAGCATCCCTTAATGTTCCTTGTACGGAACGATCTCCATATACGGCACTCTTTGATACGGAAATAAACTCTGGACGGATATTGATCTTCTTACCTTCAATTTCAATCTTATTAGTTTGCCCTACGAACTCGGAAACAAACGGGCTTTGCGGGTTGTCGTAAATTTCTCTAGGAGTCCCAAGTTGTTCAATACGGCCATGATTAAATACAGCTATTCGGTCGCTCATCGT
>RFNG01000007.1 GCA_009927275.1 Sphingobacteriia bacterium
ATCATTTACTGCTAAAGCATTTAAACGTTTTTTATAAGAAGTATCTGGGCGATTAAGCAATGGCAATGCGTTCCATAAATAACCACAATTATTATTAATAACATAACTAGAATAATCTCCTATATTAGGCGTAATAATAATGCCTAAACCACATGCGAGATATTCCGCAAATTTAATTGGTGATGCTACCTTATTGGTTACACTTTCTTCACGTAATAGTAAACCATAATCACCACACATTAATAAATTTGGTATTTCTTGTTCTGAAACACAAAACTGATTAACTTGATTTGGATAAGCGTGCATTAAACTTAATATGAAGGGATTTGAATTTCCTAAAAATAGAAATTTATTGTTAATTGAAATTTTTAATAAAGCCGTAATAGCTGTATTTAATATGTTAAATGATTGCCATTTAGCATTTGAACCTGAATAAATAAATACAATATCCTTTGATGAATATCCCATGTTTTTTCGATTGGCTTCTATGGTATCTTTCTTTAAGTTGAGTGATGTATAAAATGAATTTAATGTACATGGTATTATAACATGATCATTTGAACTATATGAAAAAGCTTCTTTCCAATAATCAATTAAAGCATTTGAAATAGAAATACGTTTATGACTTTTTATAACCGCTGATTTTTCCCAATTATTAATTTTTTTTAAAAGATACTTGCTCGTTACAACATTATACTCATTCCATTCGGCTGTAATAGCGCCTCTTCCATCATATATTATTTTTGTATAGTTACGCGAAGCGTATTGAGCAATTAAAGTAGCTAAAACACTTCTGGATATAATTACTTTAGGTTTAATAATAGAAATAAAAAAAAACATATTATAACATTTAATTGCCATAATACTACATATGGAATCATAGGAATAACCCATGCATCGGGTAATTGTTGATGAATTATTTTCTTTGATTTAAAATAATTACGAAGTGAAACAATTGCAAATAAAGTAATAGGTTTTTTTAAATTGGAATTTATAAATTTAACAACATCCACAACTTGGCTTGAATAAATTGGTGATGGAGAATCATTATATGTTACATATAAGTTCATATATTAGAAATAATATGCAAAACACGTTCTGTAGAAAATCCATCCCATTTATCTGGAATTAACCCGTTTTTATAAGAGCCTGATTCAATCTGATTAATATAAAACATTATAATGTTAAAATCAAATGGAATGAGTGTATTAGTTCCTACTTCAATTGTAACTGGTCGCTCGGTATTTGATCGAAGTGTTAAACACGGTTTTTTACAAAATGTAGATTCTTCTTGAATACCACCACTGTCTGTAATTACTAAAGCGCACTCTTTAATAAGTTTTTGAAAAGAAAAATAATCTAAAGGCTCTGTACAAATTATATTTTTATTTTCTGAAATTAATGTATATAAGTTAAAATCAGTGATTTTATTTAGCGTTCTTGGATGTATAGGAAAAACTACTTTATACTTATGCGATAAATGATTTAAAATGTTGGTTAATTTTAAGAGTCCTTCTTTGTTATCGACAGTTGCAGGCCGATGCATGGTTACTAATATAAAAGGTAAAGATGTAATATTAAGCTGTTGTAATATGTTAGAAGCATCGATTTTATGAGAATAATGAAGCATTGTATCAATCATTGTATTACCAACAAAATATAATTTTTTGGATGAAACACCTTCTTTAATAAGATTGTTATATCCGCTTTGTTCGGAAATAAAACATAAATCGCTTAGTTCATCCGTTTTAATTCTATTATACTCTTCGGGCATGTCGTTGTCAAAACTTCTTAAACCGGACTCTAAATGCGCTAACTTTATATTATTTTTTTTAGCATACAAAGCCCCTGCTAGTGTTGAATTAACATCACCTGGAACTAACATTAAATCAGGTTTTCCAATGTTTGATACTAAATCTGTGAGCTTATTGATAATTTCATCAATTTGGTCCTTAGATGATTTTGATGTAACATTTAAAAAGTAATCAGGGTGCACATTTAATTGGTTAAAAAACACATCGGCCATTTGCTCACTGTAGTGTTGACCCGTATGCACAATTGATATTTTTATATGGGGATACTTACGATTAGA
>RFNG01000002.1 GCA_009927275.1 Sphingobacteriia bacterium
CCAGTGGTCAGATTCCTCAACCCGGATGATGGTGAGGTAGTCATCAATGATCTGGTTAAAGGGAAAATTGTGGTTCGTAATACAGAACTGGATGACCTCATCATCGCTCGTTCTGATGGCTCACCGACCTATAACTTCACCGTTGTGGTTGATGATCTCGATATGAACATCACCCATGTCATCCGGGGGGACGATCATGTCAACAACACGCCCCGACAGATCAATATTCTGAAGGCCTTAGGTGCCAAGCTACCGGAATATGCCCATGTTCCTATGATCCTTGGATCGGATGGTGCGCGTCTTTCAAAGCGCCACGGTGCCGTCAGTGTTCTTCAATACCGGGATGATGGTTACCTCCCTGAAGCGCTACTGAATTATCTGGTGAGGCTTGGATGGTCTCATGGTGACCAAGAGATTTTCTCGATCGATGAAATGGTCAATGCGTTTGATATTCCCGATATCAATCACTCAGCCTCTACATTCAATACGGAGAAGCTGCTTTGGTTGAATCATCATTACTTGATGCACAGTGATCCTGAGCATGTGGCCCATCATTTACGCTGGCATCTGGGTCAGCTAGGGGTCGATCCTTCGGTCGGACCGGATTTGATCGAGGTAGTGAAGGCCCAGCGAGAACGAAACAAAACGTTAGTTGAAATGGCGCAGGCAAGTCTGTTTTTCTTTATGGATTTTGAAGGCTATGAGGACAAGGCAGCTTCAAAACATCTGACGGAGGCATCTCTAGGGGGCTGAGGCTTCTTGAAGAGAATCTCACAGCGCTCTCACCATGGCGTCGAGAGAGTCTTCACGATTTGATTTCGGCTACCGCCGAAGCCCTGGGTCAAAAGATGGGTGCCGTCGCTCAACCGCTTCGTGTTGCGGTCAGTGGAACGACCGTTTCCCCTCCCATTGACCTCACAATCGAAATTTGGGCAAGGAAAAAACGCTAGAGCGGATTAAGTCGGCGATCGCGTGGATTGGTTGATCAATCTTGGAGCGTCTCAAAAATATGTGGGCGAGATCTAGACACACCCAAAGATCCGACCTATAATTTAT
>RFNG01000080.1 GCA_009927275.1 Sphingobacteriia bacterium
CTATCATAGTAAGAAAATAGTATGGAAGATATTATTATTTTTGGTACAGGAGATATTGCTCAAATAGCCAATTACTATTTTAAGTTAGACGGTAAATACAATGTAGCTGCTTTTACAGTCAATAAATCTCATCGCGATATTGATATATTTGAAGGATTACCGGTTCACGATTTTGAAACGATTAACCTAACACATCCACCATCAAAATATAAAATGTTTATCGCTATAAGTTATGCCCAATTAAACAGGTTAAGAGAGCAAAAGTATTATGATGCCAAAGCAATGGGTTATCAACTAGTCTCTTATATTAGTTCAAAATGTACATATTTATCGCATTATCCAGTAGGTGATAATTGTTTTATTTTTGAAGATAATACCATTCAGCCTTTTGTTAAAATCGGAAATAATATTACTTTATGGAGTGGTAATCATATCGGGCATCATTCTATTATTAAAGATCATAATTTTATTAGTTCACATGTTGTAGTTTCAGGGCATTGCATTATAAATTCAAATTCATTTATTGGTGTTAATTCCACTTTAGGACATAATGTTGAAATAGGAAATGATAATATTATTGGTGCTGGAAGCATAATAACAAAAAGTACACAAAAAGGGGAAGTATACGTGCCTGCGAGATCTTTAAAATTAAATAAATCAAGTAACGATATCAATTTATAATGAAGCCAATCATTTCAGTCGTTATTCCTGTTTACGGTGGAGAATACACGATTGATGAGTTAATTTTAAGACTGATTCCATCTGTACAAAACATTACCAGTAATTTTGAGATAATATTAGTAGATGATTGTGGTCCTGATAGATCTTGGGAAAAAATTAGAGAAAACTGTAGTAGGCACAAAAATATAAAAGGGATTAAACTCAGTCGTAATTTTGGTCAGCATTTTGCAATTACAGCTGGAATAGATTTAGCCGAAGGCGAAAATATTATTGTTATGGATTGTGATTTACAAGATGATCCCAAATATATTTCGGATTTATATAATATGTCTAAAAAAGGTTTTGATATTGTTTATACAAATAAACAAAAACGTAAACATTCTGTATTTAAAAATATAACTGCGTATTTATTCAATATTATATTTAATTCACTAATTGAAAATAAATCTAATAATGCATCATCTAATATTGGTGCATATAGTTTAATAACACGTAAGGTGGCAAATGCTTTTAAAGATTTTAACGATTATCAAAGACATTATTTAATGGTTTTACGATGGCTTGGATTTAAAAGTACCTTTATTTTTATTGAACATAAAGACCGATTTGCAGGTAAAAGCAGTTATAATTTTTCCAAATTAATGCGGCACGCCATTAATGGAATAACATCCCAATCCGATAAACTTTTAAGAATATTTGTTACTATAGGACTTTTTATTTCTTCAATTTCTTTTTTAACAATATTATTTATTATTTTACTCTATTTCACAAGAGGTTTTATGTCTGGATGGGCTAGTACAATTGTTGTTTTGCTTTTTTCAACTGGTGTTATTTTAACTGGTATTGGGGTTTTAGGAATTTATTTGGGCAAAACATATGAGCAAACTAAAAATCGCCCAAAATATATAATCGACGAGATGATTAATTAGCAAATGATTAAAGGTCAAGCTCCTGGAACCATACTTCAGTTTATGTTTATAAGAAACAGACTGAAAAGAATTGTAAAAAAATCTAGTACTTTTATTGAAGTAGGC
>RFNG01000020.1 GCA_009927275.1 Sphingobacteriia bacterium
TCCGTTGATATGCATCTCATACAAGGTTCGGATCCGATTGCGCTTGAAAATATATTTGATCCTGCCAGCCTGACATCCGCTAAGGTCGATGGTGGCAGCGCCGTGGTGGCGACTGATTTTCGTGTTGATCCAAGCGGTTTTGTGCGCGTTTTATTGCGTGATTACGGGTTAACAGCTCCACGCGCGGGCGCCCTGGTGCAGCGCCTTCTTGAGATAGAGACCTATCGTTTGCTCGCCCTGCTAGGATTGCCTGAGGCCCAGCAATTGCTCCCTCGCGTGCAGTCCATCGAGATGCGCGTTTCGGAGGTAGCAAGCCAGATGACACGTTCATCCGGCCTTGAGGGAGATCGCGTATTGCTAAATGTTTTAACAAGTCTTCTTGCAGAACTTGAAGAGCAATCAGCGTCATGGATGTTTAGAATTGGTGCAACGCGTGCCTATGAGAAACTAGTTCAGCAAAGACTGGTTGCTATTGGCGAAGAAAACAATGATGGCTGGCCCACTATCGGTGCCTTTCTATCAAGACGCATGGCGCCTGCTATGCGCACTGTCGAAATGTTAGAGGCTCGTCAGTCTGAACTGGCGCAAAAGCTAGTACGTGCGGCAAACCTGTTGCGCACACGTGTCGATGTTGAAATAGAGCAGCAAAATCAGGATCTGTTACGATCTATGAATGAGCGTACGCGCATGCAGTTGAGGTTGCAGCAAACCGTCGAAGGCCTGTCGGTTGCCGCAATCACCTATTACACCGTTGGCCTCGTATCCTATATTATTCACGGGCTCAAAGAAGCGGCACTAATATCGGTTGATCCGTCGTTGGCGACAGCCTTCATGGTGCCGATCGTACTGTTCGCAGTAGCGTATATTCTGCGTCATATTCGCAAAGGGGCTATGAAGGAACATTCCTAGAAGACTGTTTCACATAATTTTCTCAGCGCCTCTACATTTCTTTGATACATGACGCTACGCTTCTAATTCATTAGGCATGAAATGGGCTTGCCAGTAGGTACTATCTCACTTGTAATTTTAGACAGGCAAGTCATTAGGCTAAAATTGCAATACGATATATTTCCGATTTTCCAAAAATGCAATTAATCTGATTT
>RFNG01000056.1 GCA_009927275.1 Sphingobacteriia bacterium
TGATGCATGTAGGGACATTCAAAAGGGCTTAAACAATGGCTGCCAATGTCAATATTAGGTTTAGTAGCCCGGTTTAACATTGCTGCAATGCAACATGTTTAATTGTTATTTGCATTTGCATATCACGTACCTTTTGGGTAACCCTTTCACAATGAAACAATTTATTTATATCCAGTTCGCCTTGTTTTACATAGGAATTATTAATATGCATAATAAATACTTCATCTGGTGCAAAACCTGCCTGTTCCATTACATAATACTGAAATGCGGCATCGGTAAGATGATAATCTTTAACCGAGGTACTACTTTTTACCTCAATAGCCCAACGTTGTCCATTTTGATGGTGTAAAATATCCACAGCAGCAAAACAACCGTGTATTGAAAATGAGGCTTCGTAAATGGTTTGGGTGCCGTTTAAAAGCCATTGCCGGGTTCGCGCAATAGCCATGTCCCAGTTGCCATTAAACTCAAAAATTGCATTTTTACCACCCGGGTATTTGCTTTGTGCCAAAATACCAATATGGTGCCCGGTATCAAATAATGCTTGTTGTTGAGCGCTGGTTCGGGCTTTAGATTTTTTGAAATACATCAAAGTAGAGTTTTTTGGCACATTGGGTGCCCGAAACAAATCGTGATTTGGTTAGTGTAGGCATAAGGTATAAAATTAATATTGTTTTTTGTAAAGCTATTATTCGTTTAAAGGTTATGAAATAAGGTCTATGGGAGTTTCAGAAATTTCAACATGGTCAGATTCAATTTGATTTAAGGAATGTTCAATATTGCGTGAATGCTGAGCTGTTGATTCTATATCCTTAGTGGCATCTATAAGTTTTTTTCGTGTTTTTTCAAGCTGCGTAACAATTGTATTAACCTCGGTTTTAATTTGAACTAATGTACTGGTTATTTGAGCCGAATGCTGTTCAATCCAGGTGGTTTTAATGCCCAATTGTATGGCGCTTAAATGGGCAAGTAAATAACTGGGACCGGCAATGGATATACGATAAGTACGGTATATGTCTTGTACTAAATGCGGACGGCTGAGTATTTCTGAAAAAATGCCTTCTGAGGGAATAAACATGATGGCATAATCGGTTGTTATGGGTGGGTTTATATATTTTTCCTGAATTTTTTGAGCACAACGTTTTACAGTGGTTTCAAATTTTTTTCCTTCACGATCTAAATCTTTAGTTTCCGTATTTTGGCTGTTTTCTGTAAGGTTGCTCAGGCGAGCGTAATCTTCAAGTACAAATTTAGAATCAATAGGCAGTAAAATATCAGGTAAGCCGTCTTGTTGAGGAATTGTAATTACAAATTCAACAGCATCTTTAGTATCAGGCTTGGTTATTATATTTTTTTGATATTGCGATGCTCCAAAAACATCCGAAATAATATTTTGCAATTGAATTTCACCTATGTTTCCGCGGGTTTTAACATTAAGC
>RFNG01000134.1 GCA_009927275.1 Sphingobacteriia bacterium
GCACAAGGCGATGTCCGATATGTCCTTCCGCCACGGCGAACGAAAGCAACGTCAACGCCACCATAACCAGCCAGGCAATGCTCAATTGGCGATCAACCGGCGTCATTTCAGGCCAGCCAGATAGAGCAGCGGAAACAGGAACAGCCACAATAGATCGACAAAGTGCCAGAACAGTCCGGTGTTCTCAAGCTTGGGCGAGAAGCCCGGCTGGCCGGTTTCCACCCGTGCCCGGGAGAGGCAGTGAGCTATAAACATCATCCCCACCAGCACGTGGAGGAAATGGATCATCGTGAGCAGAAAATAGAACGAATAGAAAGAATTGGTCACCGGGGTGATCCCCGCGGCGAACTTCTCCGAATACTCCGTGATCTTGCTCACCGCGAACATCGCACCGCAGCCCAACGTCAACGCAAGGCGCGTTTTGACCCGCGCCGCGTTGCCGGTTCTGGCAGCTGCGACGGCCTCGGCCATGAACAGCGAACTGGTGAGCAGGACCAGCGTATTGACCAGTCCGAAATTGGGATCGAGCCGCGCCTGGGACGCCGCAAACACATCGGGCAGCCGCAAGCGTTCCGACAGGTAGACGATGAAGAACAGCGAAAAGACGATCATGTCGATGAACACGAAAGTCCAGATGCCGTCCGTGCCCGGCGGATTGGCAGTACTGCTCAACCGCTGTTGCCTAGCCATTGCCGTTCCCTGTTGTCCGACGGGTCTGACGAATAGGGCAGCTCACCCTTCCGGATGAGCTGCCCACCAATCGTAGTGCTGCTTTGGCCTAGGCCGGCATGGCCCGCCCGGCCGCCCGCGCCTGCGCTTCGGGAGCCTTGTAGACATGCTTGAGCACGTAGTAATTGTAGACCCCGAAGTAAGCCCAGATCCAGGTGCTGAAGATCACCCAGAAGTTCCACAGGCCCGGAACGGTGAACGGCCCTTCGGTTACGAACGGCATGAACACCAGCGCGATGAAGCTGGCGCCAATGGCAATCGCGGTCCAGCCGGCCCATGCCGGGAACATGGTTTGGCGTTTGTTCAGCACGGTGAAAAGGCCCATCGCCACCATCTGCATGGTGGTGATCATGTAAGTGCAATCAAAAATGATCCACGTGAAGGTGTGGACCATCTTGATCACATCCGGCGAGACCTGAGTCACTAGCACCGCGCAGGCCGCCCACATTGCCGAACAGAACGCAAACAGCCAGCCGGTAAGGATGCCGCCGGCCATTTCCATCATGCTCAGAACGCCGAAGCTGCCGTTTTCTTCGCGCATCAGCTTCGCCACCAGAAACGACCAGAGCGAATAGAACAGCCCAACGCTGGCCGCACCGATCATGCCTGGGCCGATGCTGGGATACTTGCCGTAGTACTCGGAAACCAGCTGTTCCGGCGTCATCGCCATCATGTTCGGCGGCGGGAGATTATGGCCCATCACAGCCCAGAAA
>RFNG01000153.1 GCA_009927275.1 Sphingobacteriia bacterium
GGACACGAATAGAAAACAAGGAACAGTGACTTTATTTCAACGAATACTAACAAAGCGAAACGATGACGAACTTCTAACAAACAGTTAGGTGGATTTCGGGCATGACGACTTCGGACAAACAGAGCCACATACCGCTAACATAGGTTTTGCGTCAGGCGGGGTGACGTGCTTCTATTGACAATTTTTTGTATAATTGAAGTGCGGTTCTTCGTATCGAGTGTAGTGCTAAAATGCCCGCCCGAACGCAAAGCCGAAAAACGTTATAGGTAATTTTACAAACAAGTCGTTCAAAGAAAACTAATCATTCAGAACTTAATAAGTGGAAACTGTAACAACTTAAAAAACTGACATTTCCTGTTTATGTTTAAAACAGGGGCGAAACCGAAAAGCCATAAGAGTAGGGAATTTAATTTTAAAAAACATGAAAAATTTTATATTAGGCTCAGTGTTTGGGGTTGCTTTGACAACTATTTTAGGCTTTAGTAATATTCGGTATGAGCCGAACTATTCGACATCTGAAGTTTTAAAAATTGACGGTTTTTTTATTTTTACCGACAGTAAACCTGTAATGCCTCATGACAGTTTAGGAATTGTAGAATTAGGTTTTGTAAGCGGTACACAATATGAAAATGTAAGGAATAACCTTATAAAAAGAGCAAGGAAAGCATATCCAAATGCTGATGGAATTATTTTAAATCTTAACAAAAAGGGATTGGATAATTGCCATGTTATTAAATTCAAGCAATGAGTTGACGAGAAAGAGAAAAACTACCCATAACACGGGTTTTGCGTAAGGCGGGCTGACGTGCAAACTTGGAACTTTGTACTTCTATTCAAGTTCAGCGCAGTTTGACATTTTCGTTCTCCCAAACCCGCCCGAACGCAAAGCCCGAAACCGTTATGGGCATGCCTAACGACTCCCGTAAATAAATTTTGAGTATATACTTTTAATATATACCTTTGTACAAATATCTAAACATGAAAGTACTATCTTTAAAACTTGACGACGAAATTTATGACGAGGCTGAGAAAATTACTTCAAAGCTGAAACTTGCAAGAAATCGTTACATAAACGAAGCCGTTAACATCTACAATCTCTTCAATAAAAGGCGCCTTTTAAAAAAGCAACTTGAAAAAGAATCTAAGCTGACCCGGAAAGTCTCAATGGACGTATTGCATGAATTTGAAAAGTTGATTGATGAAGATTAAGCAATATGACATTTGGTTCGCGGACCTAAACCCAAGAGTTGGAACTGAATCGGGTAAAACAAGACCAGTGGTAATAATTCAGACAGACTTGTTAAATGAATTTCATCCATCAACTCTTGTTTGTCCCGTGACATCAAAAATTAATAAAGACATTCAAT
>RFNG01000161.1 GCA_009927275.1 Sphingobacteriia bacterium
TTGTATTTGATTGTTGGCTGAAGTATTTGCCAGATTATTATTCCGATTGTAATTATGCCGTAATTCCGTAGAATCAGATTCTGAAATTTTGTTGTTTGATAAACGTTCATTACATGATATAAAACATTGTAACAATACTAGCCATTTTATAATCTTCAATTTATACGTCATATTTTTTAAATAAATTAATGCCATTTATATTTGCAATGCATTCCGCCTTAAAATGAAAGCCGGTAATTTTGTAAAAACTAATTAAAAATTAAATAAATTTTTTTTAAAATACTTTTGTAAAGTTAAAAGGGATCCACATCCTCAATATCATGTTGGGATGAAGCGCTGTCATCTGCTTGATCCCACTTTTTTGAGGGCATGGTTATGGTTCCTGATCCTCCTAAAAATGAGGTATTTGGATTAATGGAATTTATATTAAATGTACTCCCATCTTCAAGATCGGCAAATTTGGCATATGGTCCAATAAAGCGTAAAAACACACGTTCAAGTGCGCCATGACGATTTTTGGCTATGTATATTTCAGCACGGCCTTTTGTGGGCTGGTTTAAATCGTCTACTTCAAGTCCGTAATATTCGGGACGGTAAATAAACATCACCATGTCCGCATCTTGTTCAATGGCGCCCGATTCACGTAAATCGCTTAATTGTGGGCGTTTGGTGCCTCCCGGACGGTTTTCAACCTGACGGCTTAATTGAGATAAGGCAATTATTGGAATATCCAATTCTTTGGCTAAACTTTTTAATCCCCTCGAAATCATACTAATTTCCTGCTCACGGTTGCCTCTGCTGTCTGGTCCGCCACTCATCAGCTGCAAATAATCTATAATAATCAGTTCAACTTTTTGATTTTCTTTTAAACGCCGGGCCTTGGCACGCAATTCAAAAATAGAAAGCGCAGGTGTATCATCTATAAACAGCGGTGCTACTTCAAGCCGCTTAATACGCTGATGCAATTGTTCAAATTCATGATTTTCAAGATTGCCTTTTATAATTTTATCTTGAGCAATTTCGGTTTCACTTGAAATAAGTCGTTTAACAAGCTGCAAACTGCTCATTTCAAGGCTAAATATAGCAACGGGTTTATTGTAATCTACGGCAGCATTTTTAGCCATAGTTACCACAAATGCCGTTTTACCCATACCCGGACGCGCCGCTAAAATAACTAAATCAGATTTTTGCCAGCCCCCGGTAATTCTATCAAGTGCATTAAATCCGCTGGGTACCCCCAGTAAGCCCCCTTTTTGATGGGCTGCCACCTCAATTTCAGCAAGCGCTTTGTTAATGAGCGTACTCATTTTATCATGCTGTTTTCTAACGTTAGAGTCTACAATTTCAAAAATATGCTTGGTTGTTTCATCTAAAAGTTCAAATACATCCGTGCTGTCTTCATATGCAGACCGTATGGTATTGGTGCCAATTCGTATTAATTCACGCTGCAGGTGTTTTTGGGCTACAATACGGGCATGAAATTCAATATTTGCAGACGAAGCAACCCGATTGGTGAGGGAGGATATATAATAGGGGCCTCCAATACGCTCAAGTTCTCCGGTTTTTTTTAGTTCTTGGGTTACGGTTAAAATATCTACAGGTTCAGAGCGGTTGAACAATTCGCGGATAGCTGTAAAAATTAATCCGTTTTGATCTTTGTAAAACGATTCCGGACTTAAAATATCAATTACGGTACTTAGGGCTTCACGTTCAATAAGCATGGCACCTAAAACAGCTTCTTCAAGTTCTACGGCTTGAGGCTGTAATTTTCCGGTTTCTGAAACACTTGGAAACACAGCGTTTAGGCTCCGTTTTCGAGTATTTCCTAGGGGTTTGGTCATAATGTAATTTAGGACCTGCAAGTTGTGTATAATTTGCGGTTTTTAAAAGTTTTATTGTGGATGGTGTATGGAAAACCTGTTTACATCGCGCCAATCAATACCGAAATGGCTGTATTTCAGACAGAAGCATGTTTAAAACATTTTTTAAATTTAAAAAAATTGCATTTTTACATCGTGAAAGCCCTATTAGTAGATCAAAACCACGATATTTTAATTGAGCAGCTGGTTTCAAAGGGAATTTTATGCACTTCGGCCTGGACCTGGACATTGGATGAAGTCTTTAAAGCTTTGCCACAATATGAAATATTAATTATTCGCAGCAGATTTAAACTAGATGAAGCTGTTTTAAAAGGTTGTACAAACCTAAAAATTATTGGTCGGGTAGGGGCCGGCATGGAAAATATAGATATGGTTTATGCTCAAAATTTAGGCATAACATGTTTGTCTATTCCTGAAGGTAACCGTGATGCGGTTGCTGAACATGCTTTGGGAATGTTATTAACGCTGTTACATAAATTACTTGTTGCTGACCGTGAGGTTCGAAACGGAATCTGGCGCCGTGCCCAAAATCGCGGTACAGAACTT
Source organism: Sphingobacteriia bacterium (assembly GCA_009927275.1). Classification (GTDB taxonomy): domain Bacteria; phylum Bacteroidota; class Bacteroidia; order B-17B0; family Aurantibacillaceae; genus Aurantibacillus. Next base: position 2,427 of record RFNG01000161.1, read on the forward strand.
AATGCATTAGCAGTGGGAATTATAGGTTTTGGCAATACCGGCAGGGCTTTTTCAAAATTATTAAAACCTTTTGGCTGTAAACAGTTTGTTGCAGATCCGTATATCACTTTAAGCGGAAAAGATGAGCCCATGCAGGTTCATCATACCGAATTGTTTTCAAAAGTTAATGTTGTTTCCTTACACATACCATTAAATGCTGAAACCCGATATATAATTAACGATGATTTTATTCAGCAGATGCAAGCTCCGTTTTATTTAATAAATACATCGCGGGGTGCCTGTGTTGATACCGCGGCTCTTGTAAGGGCTTTAAAGTCGGGAAAAATTTTGGGTGCTGCTTTGGATGTTATAGAATACGAAGGCTTAGATTTTAACATGCAGCAAGATGCAAATGCCGATTACATGTTTTTAAAATCAAGTGATCAGGTTGTGATGACGCCTCATATTGCAGGATGGACGCATGAAAGTAATTTTAAAATGAGTACAGGCATTGCCCAAAAAATTATAGAAGCTTTAAAAATTTAATGTAAAAATGGGGGTGCTTACGATATTGCTTTTATGATTTTTTAAATCAACCATTTGCACGTCCATTTTAATAATTTTAAATGAAGTATTTGGTCTAAATTGCGTTAATGGAATTTGAATTTCACCACTAATAGCCTTGCCGCTATAATAACCATTGGCTGGCTCTTTAATGGATTTAGATTCAACACCGCTCATTATAAATTTTGCCGAATCTACATGGTAAACGTAATAGCGTAACAGTACATTTGAGGGATCAGCGCTTGAACGTACAAACAAATCGCCATCAGCATCTGAAAATGAAATACGCAAGTCGCATGTATCACGCGCTTGATTTTCACGGTATACTTGGCGTAATGCTAAATCCACATAGCCCAGTTGTGGAGTTTCAGAATAATCCGGTTGTTTGGCGCATCCCATAATAGCTGAAATTATAACCGGCACCCATATGTATGCAATACCCCGCATTTAGCCTAAATTTACAGTATAATGTACCAACGTCCAAATGCCTATGAAATGCGTCTGCAGGGTTTATTTAATGGTATTACCGAAACCGAAGCGCATGCTATTTTTAACGAGTTAGCCTTAGAGGCTTTTGTGCATCAATTTGAACATAACCCGGTATATAAATCCTGGTGCGAATTACGGGTGCTCATCCATCTAATGTTAATACCATAGAGGCCATTCCGTTTTTACCAATTTCTATTTTTAAGACAAAACCAGTGGCCTGTTTTAATGTACAAAACCAGCTGTATTTTTTAAGTAGCCAAAGCAGTGGCGAACAAGCATCAAAACATTATATTCACGAAATGGCATTTTATTACAGGCATTTAAAACGTTGTTTTGAATATGCTTTGGGTGCAGTTAAGTCCTATAATATAATAGGACTTTTACCACATTATTTAGAGCGTCCCCATTCTTCATTAATTGCAATGTGCCGCGAACTGATGATTCAGAGTGGTCAGCAAGGCAACGATTTTTTTATAAATCCTGATGCAAATTTTATAAAGCGATTACATCAACTTCAGGCAAACGGAAAGCCCTGTATAATTTTTGGAGTTCGTTTTGCATTTATAGAATGGGCACAACACATAGATTTTGGCCCAAACGCAATACTCATTGAAACCGGAGGCATGAAAAACCGAGCCCCTGAAATGTCCCGTGAGGCCTTTAATGTTTTCGCATTAAAGCATTATAAACCCGCAGCATTGTATTCAGAGTATGGTATGACAGAGCTGTTTAGTCAATGTTATGCCCAACATAAGCAGCACTTTATTTGCCCGCCTTCGCTAAAGATTTTTGCACGTTCGGCGGCACATCCCGAAGAGCGCTTCAGTGCAAATCAATCCGGACCACTAGACATTATTGATCTTGCAAACATCGATACCTGTTGTTTTATTGCAACAGAAGATGTAGGTACACTATATACCCCTAAACACTTTGAAGTGCTTGGCCGATCAGATCATAGCGGTAATAGAGGTTGCCATGCCTTGTGGACACAAGCTTAGGGTTTTTTACGCTGAATGTATCTATTACATTAAAATAAAAGCCCCTGTATAAGTTTATATACAGGGGCTCGGTTGGCGTATATCAGCTTAACTATGGATGTGCAAAAACTGTTTTAAATCTTTTAAAGTTTTAATTTTTGCAGACGGTTTAAACTGTAATGCTACGGTTTCTGTTTTAGCCTGGTAGGCCTTTTGTAAATCAGCCGCCGAAATTTCTAAAATTTGATTGTTTCCCATAACAGTTAGCAGTCTAATTTCTGGATTGTTCTCAATTGTTAAAGCCATTGAATGTTCCATGGAATAAGATATTATAAAGCGCTTGGATGGATTTATATAATACATGAGATTGGAAGCCTTATATGCTTTTGGCCAGCTTATTTTAGCCAGTATGGGTTTTGAGTTTGATGCATCGTTTATACGATCGCAATTGTATATTCCAAATTCAGAGATATTAAAGCTTCTTGTAAATTCTGCTATAAACTTTAACCGTGCTTCATCTTTTTTAATTTCAGCCCAAATGGCCTTTTCTTTTTTCTTCCAGTCCAGTGCTGAAAATGCCAACAAATGTTTAATACTCATTACAGGACTTGCACTATAAGTAGCAATTACATTTTTTTTAGAATCTACAAGTTCAAGTTTTGCAACATCTTTTTCAGTGATTTTAAAATATGTATAATATTCGGTTTTTATTTTTTTACCACCACTAATTCTTATTTTAAGATTTTTTTTATCTATAATAGCATTACCATTTACATTTTTCCATACCACTGCACCGCTGGGGTAGTCAATTCCGCGAATACAGGCAGTTGTATAATTGTTATCATAATCTTCTGGATAATCGGCAATTTGAATGCCATAGGCATGCAGGGCCTTTGGAAAGCGTCTGTGATTATAATAAGCATAAATTTTGGAAACGTCTTCTTTTAAATATGCATCTACCAGCGCATCGGTATTAAAAATAAAATACTGTTTATCAGCAAAAGGCCCTTTATTTTAAAAGCATTTATTTTGTTTTTTAACATATTCCATTCAGGGTTAAGCTTGCGCTGATCTGCTTCTGTTTTTTCCCAGCTACCGGTTTTTTCATTTAAACGGTAATTTGAATACCCGGTATCTGACTGATACGAAGCTAATTCTACTTTTATGGGTGCCTCACTTTTTATTTTTATGGCTTTGCTGTTTGTACATTTTCCTGAAATTTTAAACATGCCTGCGCTTATAAATGCACCACTGGGTTTAACATCACCTGCTGTTAAGCTCATGGGTATACCAGATGCTAAAATATCTGCCATATCGTGAAATTGTTCAAAGCTTATATTACATGGTTCTTTAAGTGTATTGCCGGCTTCATCCAGGAGGCTTTCGGGTGCAATATAAATTTTTGTACCGTTTTGTGTGCAAAGGGTAGCACCTTGTACCGGATTTACAGAAAACGATTCAACAGGTACATCTACATTAACAAAGGGTTTATGAATTACGGCCTGTATTGCAGTACTTTCAGGCTTGTGCTGGTTACAAGCCATTATGACAATCATTAAAACTATTGTGGTTACTAACGATTTTGATTTTTTGATATGAGATAGCGTTTTCATAAATTAATATTAGGTATGTTTATAATCCGTTTTTAATTATCCGTTTCTGTAATGGCTCCTTGTTTAGCTATGGGCTGCGGTTATTATATTTTGAAGTATTCATAGGTTTTTAAGATTTTGATTTACTTTTAAAATAATCGCTTGAAATAGCGCCATATGAAAATTGAGTACCCGAATATTGTGCACCATACGGAAACTGCTTTTTATGCCCTTCTACCAGTAATTGATTTAAATTATTTTTAAAACCCCGGTTGTAAATAGTTGCCAACGCAAATACCAATTCGCTTTCTGGCATTTCTTTAAGTTCAGGATAAGTTATTATACATAAATCGTAAAAAGCATTAATATATTGCAATTGCCATACTGTAGATTTTAATCGGGCTATTCGGCTTTTACGAATCGCTTTCTCATTTTTGCAACCATGGCTAATGACTTTAGCGTATTTTTTATTTAGCGATTCATGTTTTAATATACCAGCTTCAAGTAACTCTGCAAAACTTGCTTTCATTTGAAAACGACCTATAGAAAAATCAACAACCTCACTTCCCCAACGCACATATGCAAGTTCCATAGCGGAGCTTTCCAACAGATCTTTCCAGCTGCTGTAACGTAACAGTTCAGGATATACGATAGCCATGCATATATGTTCAGAATGTTCATTTATTTTACAGCTATTTTTAATGTAAGATGAATTTTGTTTTATAAATAAACGGGCTTCCATAATTTCTGTAGAAAAAAAAGATTTATAGTTTGGCTCAGTAGTGTTTGTCATTAAACCAAAAAGTACAGCTGTTATTAAGCCTTTCATAATTTATATAATACATGTGGCTTATATTGGTTACATGCTGTAATGCCATTATTTAATTATGTGATAATTTATTTGTTTGATTTGGGCGATGTCTTCTGCAATTTTAATTGAGTGCCTTTTAATATGTTGTAGTTATGTGTATAATTTGGGCGATGCCTTCGTTTTAGCATTTTGTTGTTTAAATTATTAGGGCGATGCCTTCGGCCCGGGCTGCTTCGGGCTCGCTTCGCTCGGTTTGCTGCGCGAACCAAGCCCTGCGTATCCCTATCGCAATTTTGTTTTTAGGTTGAAATATATTTTTGGCGATGCCTTCGGCCCGGGCTACTCCGGGCACGCTTTGCTCGGTTATTGCTGCGCAAAGAACCAAGCCCTGCGTATCCCTATCGCGGTTTTTTTATTTGATGTATGATTTTGGCGATCCCTTCGTTTTAGCATTTTGTTGTTTAAATTATTTTGGCGATGCCTTCGGCCCGGGCTACTGCGGGCTCGCTATGCTCGGTTATTGCTGCGCAATGAACCAAGCCCTGCGTATCCCTATCGCGGTTTTTTTTATTTGAAGTATGATTTGGGCGATGCCTTCGTTTTAGCATTTTGTTGTTTAAATTATTTGGGCGATGCCTTTTGATTAGAATTTTTTTATTTGGATTATTTGGGCGCGTCCCTTCGGGCCGGGCTTCTACGGATTTCGCTACGCTTCAGAACATCCTGCGGATGGTTCCCCTTCGGGTCCTGCAAATCCCTCGCGCTCTTTTTGCTTATAGTTTTTTTGGGCGATGCCCTGCGTATCCCTATCGCGTATTTTAAAAATTGTTACGTTTTGAAATCGGGAATAATGGTTTTAATTTTTCATAAAAATAAAAAAGCCTTAGCCGGCTGAAGGGGCGTAGCGTTCTTTTAACCGACAGGTTAAAAAACCAAACTTGTGAAGCCCGAAAGACGGCGACCGCACAGCGGGAAGGCCCAAATAAAAATATTATGGAGAATATAATTTTGGCGATGCCTTTCAAGCCCGGGCTTGATGCCGATCGGTTAGCATTGATGAATCTACTAAGATGGTCTATTTTATTTTACGCACTAAAAAAATTGATAGTAAATAATCTGTATTAAAGATTATTGTTTTTTGCCGATACTAATAGTTAATTAAAATAAATTTGGATGTAAGCTAGCAGCCATTTAATTAAATAAAAAACTATTTTGCAATTGCTTCATTCGCTGTCATATTATCAATTAATCTAACGCCTTGAATAGTACAGGCAATTAAAAAAATTGTTTCACTAATGGGCGTGTGTATTGTAACCCTATTTAAGTTTGATTGGCATCTAAACTCTGCATAGTGTAAAGAAATATTTAAATTATCACACATTTGTTTTATCACACGCTCCGTTTCGGTATAGCCCAATTGTTTAACTTGGCTATAGGCCTGTAAAATTAGTTTTGGAATTTGTGCGGCTAAAATTAATCCTTGAGCATTTAAACGTCGGTTTCTTGAGCTCATGGCAAGTCCGCTGGGTTCTCTGCAAGTTGGACATTCAATCAGTTCAACGTTTAACTTTCGTATTTCTATTAAGCGTCGAATGACTGCAATTTGCTGATAGTCTTTTTTGCCAAAATAAGCCTTTATTGGTTTAATGCTTAAAAGTAAATATTCAACTATTTTGCAAACGCCCTCAAAATGCCCGGGGCGGTCTGGGGCCTCGAGTATGCTGTTTAAATTGTCAAAATCATTAAAGGGTTTTATGTCACTTAAATCTAAAGTGGTTTCGGGCATTAAAACTAAATTGCAACCCCAGGATTTTAAAAAGTCCAAGTCGCGTTCAGGCGTTTTTGGATATGCTGTATAATCTTTGGCGTCATTAAACTGTGCAGGGTTAACATAAATGCTGCAAATGGTACATGCATGCTGCGTTACCGAATATCTAACAAGACTGCCGTGGCCATCATGCAAGGCCCCCATGGTTGGTACAAAACCAAGATCGGTTTCGCCCCGAACTGTAAGATAATCAGTGAGTTCGCCTATGGTTTTAAAGATTAACATGTATTGGCGTTCAAAGCTACATTTTACTAAGGAAAAATCATATTTTTTTACTATATTCGCGTAACATTAAAAGACGGATGAGCGTATGAAGAAAGCCCGAGTATTATTTGTTTCGCAAGACATTACACCTTACCTGGATGAAACCTATATTGGTAAAATAGCACGAAAATTACCCCAAGGCATACAAGAACGTGGCAAAGAAATTCGCACGTTTATGCCGCGATATGGTTGTATAAACGAACGCCGTCATCAGTTGCATGAAGTTATACGGCTATCCGGAATAAACATTATAATAAATGATGTTGACCATCCGCTTATTATTAAGGTTGCGAGTATTCCTTCGGCTCGTATGCAGGTTTATTTTATCGACAATCAGGAGTTTTTTAATCGTAAGGCAATACTCAGTGAACGAAATTCTAATAAGTATTTTGAAGACAATGATGAACGGGCTATGTTTTTTGCCCGTGGTGTAGCTGAAACTGTAAAAAAATTAGGTTGGCAACCCGATATCATTCACTGTCATGGCTGGTTTACTTCTTTATTGCCATTGTATATTAAAAAGTATTATAATGATGATCCCATTTTTGCAGATTCTAAATTGGTGGTATCGCTTTATAATGATACGTTTCCGAAATCCTTAAATAAAAAACTATCTCAAAAACTAAGTTTTGATGGTTTTAATAAAAAAGACATTAAGCACGTTTCAGAAGACCCCAGCTTTACTAACATGTTAAAACAGGCTATTGAGTTTTCGGATGGGGTTATACAAGGCAGCGATACAATTTCAGATGACTTGGTAAAACACATAAAAAAAACCGGAAAACCTTTTTTAGGCTTTAAAGATGAGCTTGAATACATGGATGCATTTAATGAATTCTATGATGATATTCTTGCCGAAGCCCATGTGTCTTAATTGTTCATGTTAACATTGGTCCCATTACGGCGATTTATTTATCCGTGCATTGTGCTATGGGCCCTTGTAATAACATCATCATGTACTAAACAAGATACCCTAGGTACAGATTTGTTACCCCCCGAAGATTATATTCAACCAGGCACGCACGTGTATACCGTTGAGGCCCGTTCAGCACGTGCTGATTCAATTATTTCGTATAATTCAGGGTATAAAATTATAGGACAAAACATGGATCCCGAGTTTGGAGAATCACGTGCGGGACTTTTTCTGAATTTAAATATGAGTACAGAAAATGTAAGTTTTGGATCTACGGCCGTGTATGCATATTCTGAATTGATTTTTGCATTAGACCCCCTGATGTATTCGGGTGTAAATACTTCAACTCTTAGCATGCGGGTGTATCCCTTAGATTCTGCATTAAAATCCGGTAAAATATATTACAGCAATACAGCAACAACTTGCCAAAATGTGCAATGGATGGCTGTTAGTACACCAACCAGCCAGTTAAATGGAAAACCCGTTTTACGAATTACATTAGATTCTGCTTTTGGAGCTGCTTTAATGAAAGATGAAACAGCATTGTTAAACAATACAAATCTTCAAAGCAAATACAAGGGCTTTTATATTGAGGCTTTTACCAGCGGCAATAATCCAGGCATACTTTATAAAGTTAATTTAGATGATGCCATCAGCGGATATTACGTAAGATATCGTAAAACACCTCAAGACACCCTAAGTGCTTTTCGTTTTGCTTTTTCAGGGACTAAGGCTGTTAGATATAATACCATTAAGCATACGTATTTCGGAGGTTCGCCTTTAATGCTGCGACAACTGGACGGCGATTTTGAGTCGGGCCAAAAAAAATTATTCATTAAAGGTTTAGGACATTCAAAACTTATAGTGAATATACCACAATTAAAAGCCCGCGCAGTAAAAGATTCCATATACACTGTAAACCGTGCCGAATTGGTATTGTATCTTGACCGCGATGCCAATACGCAAAGCGGCTATGCGCCGCCCCCAAAATTAGCGCTTATAGCACTTGATTCGCTTGAAAACGAATCGTATACATTTGACCAACTTAATAGTATAGATCGTAATCGTTATGATGGAGCTTTTGATGATGTAAATAAATGCTATCGATTTAATATTGTAAAACATGCGCAGGCTATTTTAAGCGGAAAAATTAAAAATTTCGGATTTAGAATACTTGTTGCTGACCCTGATTTTGGATTATTGCAATTTAGAGATTTGCTTATGGGCCGTGTTATTTTTGAAGGCACCGAACATGCAACACTTTATCCTAAATTTTTAATTCATTACACAGCAATTCCCAAACCATTATGATTTACCGCAGGCTAGGAAAAAGCGGCCTTCAAGTTAGCGCCCTTTCCTTTGGATCTTGGATAACTTTTGGAAAACAGATAGACACCAAGGTTTCAACACAATTAATGCACATGGCTTACGATGCCGGTGTAAATTTTTTTGATAATGCCGAAATATATGCCCGTGGCGCCTCAGAAGAGGTAATGGGTAAAATTATCTCTGAAAGTGGATGGGCACGATCATCCTATTGTGTGAGCAGCAAAGTGTTTTTTGGTTACGAAACCAATAAGCCCAATCAAACCGGTTTATCTCGAAAACATATTATGGAGGGCTGTAATGCAGCCTTAAAGCGTTTGCGTGTTGAATACATCGATTTGTTTTTTTGTCATCGACCTGATAAAAATACGCCCATTGAAGAAACTGTTTGGGCCATGAATACCCTGATACAGCAAGGTAAAATTTTTTATTGGGGCACCAGCGAGTGGTCTGCCGATGAAATTATGCAGGCCTTTGCCTTTGCAGAGCGAAACCAATTAATAGGCCCAAGCATGGAACAACCCCAGTATAATTTGTTTGAGCGTCAAAAAATGGAACGTGAGTTTTTATTATTGTTTAGAGATTACGGATTGGGTACCACCGTGTGGAGCCCTTTGGCCAGCGGGTTATTAACAGGAAAATACAACAGCAGCATCCCAGAAGGTACACGTTTACAAATAGAAGGTATGGACTGGTTAAAAGAACGTACATTGGGAGATGCTTCACGCATTAATAAAACCATTGAACTTTTCACATTGGCCAAAGAACTTGGTGTGCCATTGTCACAACTCGCAGTGGCCTGGTGTTTAAAAAATCCACATGTCAGTACGGTTATATTAGGTGCCAGTAAACCCGAACAATTAAAGCAAACTTTAGATAGTATTAATGTTATGGAACTTCTAACAGATGAAGTGATGCAAAAAATAGAAGTTATTTTAAATAATAAGCCGGTATTACCAGCATTTTAATTTTTTACGCAGCGTACCGAACAGGCTTCTTCCGAATTGGTGTACACACGTGTAAATCCTGAGCCTGTGGGTGTATAGTCGCGAATCCAGTAATCTGTTTCAGTTTTAGAACTGTGTAATTTATCTTTGGTACTGCTCCACCAACGACCCGACATACCCACTGCTAAAAAATTGGCTTGATTCCGATACCCCCCTAACTGATTAAATATAATCTTGGCTTTGGTGTTTAGGTTTTGACGACCTTCTTTACCGCCCAATGCAATTTCAAGTGCCACCCATTCTTCATCGGTGGGCAAATGCCAACCTTCCGGACATATTTTAAGGGCCGTTTTTATGGCATAAACATGGCCGTTTTGCACACGGTATAGCGGATCATCATTTTGGGCCCAATATTCACCTTTTTGAATTGCTAAATTTTCAGCCATCCAGGTTTTACCCTCTATGTTTATAGTCTTATATAGCTTGCCGTCGCGATCATCTCTAAACGACGAAGTTTCTTGTGAAAAAGCACATGCAGAAATACTAATTAAAAATATAATAATATTAATTTTCATAGAACGAATTTAATAAATTAATACGCTGTTTAAGAGATTGCATGTATGGACGATTCACATTTAAAAAAAAATTTAACCCGGTAAGTTGCTCAATTGCAGTTATTGAACAAGCATAGTGGTCAGCAGTTATAAATTGCCGTGCATTTGGAATTACAACTGCATAGGTGTTAATTTGGCCGGCAGTAAAAACGGCTATAATTTTATAATAGGCTTGTGGTATTAAAATATTAGAAAGTCCTAGCCGATGCTGGCTTTGTTTAAAAACAGGACCTGTAAAAACCATTAACGAATCACAATGGCGTGCTATGGTTCGTACCTTATCTTCAATCTGCTTCCAGATGCCCCTGTTGCACTCGGGGTATTGCGGGGCTATATTGCTGTAATAAAAACAATCATTCATACTGGCTTGTGACCAGGCCATGTCTGCAGCAGGCGCTAAATGACCTTTATCAAATCCACTTTTTTTGTAATCAGCATGTGAAGCTGTGCCACCGGGTAAGGTATAATCGGGTTTAAATTTGGTATTACGTTTTACTTTAGGTGCTGATAGTTTAGCAGGGTTTAGGGTGTAAAATACCCAGCTGGCAATTTTTGTATCAGGGTTAAAACTTAATGTAAATCCCTGATATGCTTTTAATGATTCATGAATGCTAACACTTGGGCAGCCCCAACAGGGAAATTGTTGCGCAATGGCACAACAGGATATTAAAAGAGCTATTAAACAGATGTAAATACGCATCAAGCCTCGGTATCCATATGAAAACGGTGTAAAAAACGGTGCAATACCGGTGCAAAAATAACAGCAACACTGGTTAAAAATGCCACACCACTATAAAGAGCATAACAAGATGCAAAAATTTTAGAGGCACGATCAATAGCAGGATTTACAGGGCCCATACCGGTTAAAATCATACTCGCATTTAGCAAAGCATCGTCCCAAGCCAAGTTAAAAAAATACATGTATCCTAAAATGCCAATACCTAATGAAATTAAAAGCACATAAAATGCAAAAATCACATTTTTAAATACACCCTTTAAAAAAACGGATTTGTGTTTTAATGGTTTATAGTGGCCCATCAGTATAAATGTAACCAAGGTTTGGAAATAAAAAAAGCCTCCCAAGGAGGCTTAGAAAAAAATTAATTTAATACAATTAATGGGCACTTAAATACGCTGCAACACCTTGGTGGTCAGCTTTCATGCCGTCTTTGCCTTTACTCCAGTTTGCCGGGCATACTTCACCGTTTTGTTCAAAAAACTGTAATGCATCCAACATACGCAAGGCCTCATCTACATTGCGCCCAAGAGGAAAGTCATTTATAAGTTGGTGCCGCACAATCCCATTTTTATCAATTAAATACAATCCCCTAAATGCTATCATGGGACCGGTTGCAATGATCTGACCTTGTTCGTCGGCATCGTAATCCCCACATAAGGTGCCATAGCTAAGTGAAATGGTTTTGGTGGTATCGGCAACAATTGGATAGGTAATACCCTTAATGCCGCCATTTTTTTTATCCATTTGTAACCAGCCCCAGTGGCTTTCTTCGGTATCTGTACTACAGGCAACTACTTCGCAATTACGTGCCTTAAATTCATTTAACTTTTCTTGAAAGGCATGCAATTCAGTAGGACATACAAATGTAAAATCCTTAGGATAAAAGAAAAACAGCACATGGCGTTTTCCCACAAATGATTCTAGCGTAAAATCAGAAACGATTTCTCCGCCATTAATAACAGCTCCGGCTTTAAACGCGGGAGCTTTTTTTCCAACTAATGATGACATATTTTTTTTTTCAAAGTTACAAGTATTAAACACCCTGTCACTTAAAATGTTTATTTAATTTCGTTAAATGCTTAAAAAAAGGTACTCTGAATTTAATTTTGAAGCTGGGTGTGATGAGGCCGGAAGAGGCTGTTTGGCTGGTCCTGTTGTTGCAGCAGCCGTTATTTTACCCAAAAACCATTCCCTAAATAGCTTAAACGACAGTAAAAAGCTAAGCGCAGGAGTACGTGAACAATTGGCATCAGAAATAAAATTAAAAGCCCTATGTTGGGCTGTGGGTATTGTTGACGCGGCTGAAATAGATGCCATTAATATATTAAATGCTTCATTTTTAGCCATGCACAGGGCTATTGATCAGTTAACGCTTAAGCCAGAATATTTGATAATTGACGGTAATAGATTTAATCCCTATCCTAATCTTTTACATACCTGTATTGTTAAGGGGGATGCAAAATATATGTCTATTGCAGCCGCTAGTATTTTAGCAAAAACCGCAAGAGACCGCCTTATGTTGCAAATGCATGAGCGGTATCCCCAATACCATTGGCAAAACAATAAAGGCTACCCAACAGCAGATCATCGAAAGGCAATTGAGACTTTTGGTTCGTGTGACTTTCATCGTAAAAGTTTTCAATTGTTGCCTGCACAACTTAGCCTATTTTCAAAATAAATAAAACAA
>RFNG01000087.1 GCA_009927275.1 Sphingobacteriia bacterium
ACCGTTGGGTTGCCCGTTCAGGAACTCACCTACATAGACCTTGCCATCAGGCCAAGTGTATTTCCCAAGACCATTGGCCCTGCCATCTACATAATCGCCTTCGTATTGCTCACCACTGGCAAATGTATTGGACCCACGGCCGTGACGACTACCATGGCGAAACCCGCCAATGTATTTCTCACCATCGGGTAATGTCATCACCCCAATACAGTCATTCCATGAGGTAATCTGGCTAATTGGGCATAGTGGCAGGGTAATTTCCTGTGCCACCACCAACCCAGAAAGCATCACACCGCCAAGAGACATGACGATCGGAACCATGGAGCGTGTGAGCGTTATAAATCCCATATAAAACATGATACAGGCACTTGCAGGGGTTTCAAGTAGTCACTTTGCAGAACTTTTAGTTTTAGCCGATCCTGAAGTCTCTAAGGCCATATACCGCCAAGAGAAACTCACTCCGTGTAGAGTATTCAACACCAACCGCCAGAAGACCAACTGCCAGATGGATTACTGCTGGTTATGCCCACCTGTCCAAGCCGTTCTTCCATTGGCGGTATTTTTTTTAAAGATGGTTGTCGGACATTGCCATAATTCTTATGAACTTAGGAGGCCGTATAAGGTTTTATGCGTATCGATGTTAGTAAACACCCTGCGTCATTTTCATGGGCCTTTAACAGTCTTTGCATTACCGGTTGAGCCGCTAGCAACCACTTTAGACGGTTTGCCAGATTTTAATTTCGCAAACGCATCTGAGGAAGCCCCAAACAACATCACTATTACCATAGCAAACCTGAGCATCACGGAACTCCATCGAAGGAAATTTCTGTTACCCATTCAAAAATGGCATTGCCAGTCTTGTCAACTATCCGAGTTGAGCCATCACAACGGCACGGCACAGGAAGTGTGGGTCAGTTTCGAAATCACAGGATCATAGCCATTAACGGGGGACTTCCATAATCACACAGAGAGCATGCTACAGGCGCCTTGAATAGCTTTGGCAATGGTGATGGCAAAATTGCGTTCTTGGCCACTCCTGACGGCTCTAAT
>RFNG01000091.1 GCA_009927275.1 Sphingobacteriia bacterium
AGTATTTTGTGTAATGGTAATTGTAGACGTTGCGCTGCAGCCAAAGGCATTGGTTCCGGTAACTGTATAGGTGTTGGGTGTGGTAACCGTTGCGCCTGCCTGTGCACCTAAACCACCTGACCAAGCATAAGCATTGGCGCCACTGGCATTTAATACAATACTGGGCGTAGTACAGGTAAGAACAGTTGTATTTGTAGTATTGGTAATGTTAAGTGTTGGTATTGCCGAAACACTAATACTAACAACAGATGCCAATACAGCGGTACATGATCCCGGTGCAGGCCCGGTAGTTAAAATGTTAAAACTGGTGTTGGCACTTAATGCACCGGTTGTGAAAGTAATAGAGCTTCCAGTTCCATTTACAGAGGAGCCAATAGTAGAATTATTTGCGTTATCACGTAATTGATAAACAAATCCATTTTGAGAATTGGCAAGCGTAAGGTTGCCATTTGTCCTGCGCAAATAACATTGGTATTGGCTGTAATGCTAAGCGTGGTGTTTGGAACCGTAAATATTACAGGTACATCATCTGTTTGAAAACCAGTACAAGTTGAACCGGGCTTTATAGCTTTAACACGCAATGTAGTATTGGTATTTAACGTACCACTATTAAGTGAAATAGTATTACCATTACCTAAAACGGAAGCCCCTGTAGAGGTTGTTCCATTGGCTAAAAATAACTGGTAAATGGTAGCCGTTTGTGAATTTACAACGCTTACACCAGCGGTGCCTGTTGTACTGCAAATATTAATTGTAGCTGGATTAACGGTTAAACTGGTAGCAGGTGGAATACAAACTACAGTACCGCCATTTACGGTTGAACTGGGGCATCCGTTTCCAACTTGCGCAGCAGCTGAAACCACCCCGCCTGGATAGAGTTCATAATTAGCTAGGCCACTAACAGTCCAAAATCCGCCAGAAACTGTAGTGGTTTGGCTTAATGGCGAACCATCAATGTATAAATTAATAATACTTCCATTTGTTCCGGCACCAGATAAAGTAGTACCCTGTTCAAAAATAGGAGTAGTGGTTACCGATGTGGCACCGGCATTACTTTGAGTTCCTACTAAAACAGTTGATGAATTTGCACTTATTGTTTTACATGGCGCTAAGGCAGTTGCATAAAGCGTGCTTCCGGGCGCCACACTTACACCTACTGAAGCCGTCCAGGCACCATTTGTAACTGTTGCCACCGAGCCTTCAGCTGTTCCGTTTTCATAAAGCTGAATTTGCGTACCATTGGCTTCAGATGAAATACCACTAATAGAAGTTAAACTCACTGCAGTACAAAACGGACCTGAAATAACTGGAGCCGTAGTTACACCACTCGTTATAGTAACAGAATTTGATTCATTTGAAAAACAATCATGATCTCCTGCTCCAGCTAAGCCTTGAACAAATCGTGCTGTTAGGGTAGAACAGCTGGGCAATGCAGGGCAAGCAACGGTTTGCATACCACTACTTGTAATAAGGGCGCTAACCGCATAATGTAAACCGTTAACAAATAAATGCACATAACCTGCTGTAGGTGATGGCGCCGAATTTAAAGTAACATTTATCTGCACAGCGGTTGCTCCTGCTGAAGCTGTATTTGCAGTTATTGTAGGTGTAATGGAATTAACCGGACTGTAACCACCTCCAATACTTACACACTCAAAGGCCGGATACGATTTACAGCCACTGCCATTTACCTGAAAGAGCATATATCCCCCTTCTGGAATGCAATCAACACCTGAGCCTGAATTGCAAGCGCCGGTATTGCCTGTACATTTCCAAACCCAGCTACCGCCAACAGGTACAGGTAAATATGCACTGGTAATAGGATTTGCAATAAACAAAGAATTATCTGGCCTGTAAACATTAATATCTAAACCGGGTGTGCCCGTACCACAAAAGTTTTTACCCGTAGCGTTGGTAATGGTTGGGCTTGGCGCAACCGTACCAGGACATGCCGTAATGGTTTGGGCATTGCAATTATCAAGTGATTCGTATTCTCCAGGAGCCGTTGCACTTACATAAATGATGTCAGCACCGGTTAATACCGGGTTTAAACCGCTAATAGTCCAATTTCCGGCACTTAGGGTTGTACTGGCTGTAAACACTGTGTTTTTGTAAAGTTTAATAACAGTTCCATTGGCTTCTGCAGAGGTACCAGATAAACTGCTTGCGCCACTTGCCACAGCACCTGTAATTACAGGACAATCGCTTCGCACCGTACAAACCGACTGATTGGGCGCGCACATACCCTGGTAATTAATAATATTTGTAAAACAGGTTGCTAAATTGGGACAATTGCCAACACCGCCTACATCTGAAGCAGAGTTTGGATTACAAATGGTTGATTTATTAGCGGCTGTATTATCAACTATTACATATCGCATCGGGGTAGATGGCGTTACGCCAAATTGCGCCTGAAGGGCTGAAAACGGAACAAAAAAATCTAAAAAATAATCGGGGTCATTACAATTTGTTGTTAAAGCAATGGATTTTTGATAGTTTGTGGTTCCTGGATACGATAATACCGGTGAGCAAC
Source organism: Sphingobacteriia bacterium (assembly GCA_009927275.1). Lineage (GTDB taxonomy): Bacteria > Bacteroidota > Bacteroidia > B-17B0 > Aurantibacillaceae > Aurantibacillus. Next base: position 2,534 of record RFNG01000091.1, read on the forward strand.
TGGGTGTATTTACATTATATACAAACACCCCAAATTTAGTAGCTAATACCAATTCAATTTCAAATCCGGGATTATTTAAAGTATAATCAGGGTCAGCATTGGGACCTGTATTTCCAAATTTACCGTCGGTGTCAATTAAAATAGAATAGCTTTTGGCATTAGGGGCTACACTTCCCATTCTAAAGCGAAATAACCAGTTACCGGCCAACGAGTAAAATTTTTGCGCAGGATCACGATCACCCTGGTCAACAAAATCAGTAAATCCGCAATTGGGTGCATTGTTTAAGTCGGAAGTGGGCTCATTTCCCGGAAAAATAAGTGAGGTAAATGGAATCTCACTTTCTAACTGATCATCTGTTACAAAACCCGAATTTGTTGCAGATACATAGCCATCTCCATTAGGATCTAAAATGGCAGTACCTGCCCCGGTTGCAGGTTCAATTATCATGCCTGGGGTTTGAGCTTTAACTGAAAAACAAAAGGCAATCGCAATAAAAAGTGATAAAATTTTTAAATTCATAAAAATGTGAATATGGGGGGCAAATAAAAAAAAATTATAAGTGCTTTAATACTATACGTAATGCAGTTTGTACACTGTAATTGATGTTTTGAATGCGGTCTGCGCCAAAAATAAAGCGTTCGGTTATAATTTTATCTTTAATGGCAAATCCCATCCACACCAAGCCCACTGGTTTTTCCGGCGTTGCACCGCCCGGGCCCGCAATACCTGATATGGAAACGGCAATATCTGAATTAAAGAGCGTTTTACAACCTTTAACCATCTGCAGAACACACTCTTTACTAACTGCACCAAACGTATCAAATACACTTGAATCTACCTGCAAAAGCTGTTGTTTCATGGCATTGCTATAGGGCACACAAGACCCTTTAAACACCGCAGATGCCCCGGCAATAGCCGTTAATGCAGCACTTAATTGTCCGCCGGTACAACTTTCGGCAATACTAATACTTAACTGTTTTAATTTAAGTTGCTCAACAACCTGTTGGGCCAAATGAAATCCTTCATTTTCAAATTCTTCAATGCCTATAACAAATGATGAAATAAGGGGCATTAAACTATTGTATGCATTTTGTATGCGTTTTTCCAGCACATGCGCATCGGCATGGCTTCCGCTTAAACGCAGCCGAACCTGTCCGGGACGAGGCAAATAAGCTAATTTTAATTCTAATGCGGCCAATTGCTGTTCCCATGCATCTAATAATTCGGCAAGTGCACTTTCGGCAATACCTCCGGTTACAATGGTTAGATGTTTTATTACCGGTAATTTAAATAAGGTTTTAAGTTGAGGTAATACGTTATTTTCAAAAAGAGCCTTCATTTCATAAGGCACGCCGGGTAAAATATAAAACACACAGGTATGTAGCTTAAAGTGCAAGCCGGGTGCAGTACCAAGTGTATTTTGAAAAAAGTCACAGGATTCGGGAATTTCAGCCTGCAAACGGTTTAATGTATTTAACGGACGCTGTAATGTGGCAAAGCGTTTTTCAAGGTGTTGTAAAACGGCCTCTCGCATGCGCATGCGGCTGTGCGTAAGCGCTGCAATTACCGATTTAGTTATGTCATCTTTTGTAGGCCCCAAACCGCCGGTAACTATACAAATTTGCACCTCATGAGAACTTTTGGTAAATGCTTCCGTTATAGCCAAAGCAGCGTCTGAAACCACCAGCTGCTGTCGCACAGAAATTCCAGATACATTTAGCTGTTTGCCAATCCAGGCTGCATTGGTATTTATTACCTGACCAATTAACAGTTCATCGCCAATACAAATAATATCTGCTTTTACATCATGTGCTGCAAACATAATAAGGCTTAAGGTTGTATTTCATGGGTATTTAAATAGGCACTCCATTGTGCAAGGCTAAGGTAATTCTGTTCAATCAAATATAATCCATAATCATCAATGCGTTTAATATTAACCTTGTGATTTGCTTGTAAATCAAGATTTGAATGTGTTGACAAACACAAAAACCGTTTAGGTTTTTGCATGTTAAGACGTTCTCTAACCCAATAACGGCGTTCTGAACGCGTTTCGGTGCATACCGGAAATTCAGAGTGCAGGGCTTTTCCACCATAAGCTAATACCGTATTTAACCAAAAAGCGTTTGATACTAAAAGCGTATCACACTTAAAATCTTTACAAAATTTAGAATACACATGTATAGCATCTTTAGCTTTTAATGTGGGAATTAAATGTACACCTACCCACTGCTGCGTGTTTTCAAGACGGGCCATAAGGTTTTTAAAATGCAAACTTTTATAAGCCAAAAACAACAATGCAAAACAAGCAATGGCATTATGTAGTCGTTTGGTTTGCGGAAACACAAAAGCGCATGCTGCTAAAATAAAAGGCAACGGTAAAAAAAAGCGGCAATAGCTGTAATAGGGCCATATTGAGCCTTCCTGCAGCTTTCCATTACTAAAACTTAATAATATAACTGCAATTAAAAGAAACGGCACCAAAGTAAGCTTAGGTGCTTGTTTATAAAATCCATAAAGGCTTAAAAGAAATAAAATGGATATACAAATTGCTCCTGAACGAAATGGTCCAAATTCTAAAACATAATCTGTAATATGATTAAGGGCACGTGGGATATTTTTAATATTCCAATCGTGGGTTAATCCATAAACAATATACTGGGGATGTATTCGGTAAAAGCTGTTAAACACTACATCAGCTAAAAATAAACTGCATATTAAAATTAAGGCCAAAAGCAATAACCGACGAATGGTATGTTTATTTTGAATAATAAAAAAACTCCATAACACAATATAAACAAGCCAAGCATTTGGATTAAGGATTACGCCAAAACTGCTTGTAACAGCATTTATACACAAAAGTGGTACCGAATTGGGTATTAACAAGCTTATGGCAATGCCGGAACATAAAAATACACCGGGTGAAAATCCTCTGGGAATACTGCATAAAATATCTCCCTCGGCACTAAAGACGGCAGCTATGCTTAATACAATAAAAGCAGCAGGTATTTTTTTTTGAATAAATAAAAAAACAGCTAAAATTAAATAGGGAAGCAGAGAAAGCGTTGCTGTACTTAAGGCAAGGGCCTGGGGAATTGAAATACCACAGTAGTAAAAAGGTATGGCGCAAAAGGCCTCAAAAAAACTGTTATAATTTTGACCATAAAAACGCGGCTCATAAAAATGACCCTGTGCATAATCGGCTAGTCCGGCCCACATAAACGGCTGGTCTGAATCGGTAAACGTGCTTTGCAAATGCCAAGAAAACCAGTAGCGGTATATACTAAGTGCCACGCAAAACAGTACAAAACTAAACGTAACGGGCCATTTAAAACGCGAAGCCTTCACCTAACGAAGGTAAACTAATTTAAAAGTAAATTTTAAAATTATTTAGCTAAACGTTTACGTTCATTTTCGTCTAAATAAATTTTACGAAGCCTTATGTTTTTTGGTGTTATTTCTACATATTCATCGGCTTGAATATATTCCATGGCTTCTTCCAAACTAAACCGGATTTTTGGAGCAATACGCATTTTTTCATCCGATCCGCTGGCGCGCATGTTGGTTAATTTTTTTTCTGTACATAAATTAATTACCAAATCATCCGGACGAATGTGCTCGCCAACAATCATTCCGGTATACAGGTCTTCACCGGGCTCAATAAAATATTTTCCACGATCTTGCAACTTATCAATGCTATAGGCTATGGCAGCACCTTTTTCTTTACTAATTAATACTCCAGAAATACGACCGGGTATATTACCTTTCCAGGGTTCAAAGGCTTTAAAGCGATGTGCCATTACGGCTTCACCGGCAGTTGCAGTTAATACCTGATTGCGTAAGCCAATAATGCCACGACTTGGAATTTCAAATTCCATATGAACCAAATCGCCTTTGGGCTGCATTAAAAGCATATCGCCCTTACGTTGTGTTACCAAATCAATAACCTTGCTCGAAAGGGATTCGGGAACATCTACCGTTAAAACTTCAACCGGCTCGCAGGTTTTTCCATCTATTTCTTTAATTATTACCTGGGGCTGGCCAACTTGTAACTCATAGCCCTCACGCCGCATAGTTTCTATTAACACCGAAAGGTGTAATATACCGCGGCCATATACCAAATACGCATCGGGCGAGTCGGTTTCAACAACTTTTAAAGCCAGGTTTTTTTCGAGTTCCTTCATTAATCGATCGCGTAAATGCCTGGAGGTTACAAATTTGCCGTCTTTACCAAAAAAGGGTGAATTGTTAATGGTAAAGAGCATGCTCATGGTGGGCTCATCAATATGAATAACCGGTAATCCTTCAGGTTGCTCAAAATCGGTTACGGTATCACCAATTTCAAAACCCTCAATGCCGGTAAAAGCACATAAGTCACCTGCGCTTACACGTTCAGCTTTTACTTTTCCTAGTCCATCAAACACAAAAACATCTTTTACACGCGATTTTAATATGCGGCCATCACGCTTAACAACACTAACGGGCATGTTTTCACGAATTTCTCCTCTAAATACACGGCCTACTGCAATGCGACCAATATAACTGGAATAGTCCAATGAGGTAATTTGAAGCTGCAAAGTACCTACGTGTACAGGCGCGGGTGGAATTTCAGAAATAATAGTATCCAATAAATAACTGATATCTTGCGTAGGCTTTGACCAGTCTGCACCCATCCAGCCCTGTTTGCTGCTTCCGTAAACTGTTTTAAAATCTAGTTGATTTTCACTGGCACCCAGGTTAAAAAACAAATCAAAAATGGCATCGTGAACCTCGTCCGGACGGCAATTGGGTTTATCAACCTTATTAATTACTACTATAGCCTTTTTGCCGGCATTAATAGCTTTTTGCGTTACAAAACGTGTTTGTGGCATGGGCCCCTCAAAGGCATCAACCAATAACAGCACACCATCAGCCATATTCATCACACGTTCTACTTCCCCACCAAAATCGGCGTGTCCGGGAGTATCAATAATGTTAATTTTTATGCCTTTATAGGTAACGGCTACATTTTTTGCTAAAATGGTTATACCGCGTTCGCGCTCCAAATCGTTATTGTCTAAAATTAATTCGCCGGTTTGCTGGTGTTCACGAAATAACTTGCAGGCATGTAAAATTTTATCTACCAATGTGGTTTTACCATGGTCAACGTGGGCTATAATAGCAATGTTTCTAATTTCAGACATAATATAAAAGCCGGCAAATGTACGAATAATCGGGTACAGGGTTTATTTTTTTAATACATCAAACAATAATCGAGTTACAAATTTTAATTTAATATAATGTAAGGATTGATCTGTTTTTACAAAACAAACAGTATTTAATATATCAATTGCGGTAATGCCCCGATTTTTCAATTTCTTCCCAAACGTTTGGATGAAGCATGGCACTGGGTATTTTACCGGATTTAATACATGCACGAATGGCGCTTGAAGAAAGTTCAATTACCGGAGCTTGTGTAAGTGTTACGCGTGGATGATTATCAAACATACTTGCTTGCGCATGCAAACGCGGATATACTAATAATGTAACCTGTTTTAAAATTTGCTCATAATTTTTCCATTTGTGGAAATGATTAAATTATCTTTTCCCATTATAATGGAAAACGTATGCTGCGGATAGGCTTCAAACAAATAACTCAGCGTGTGAATGGTATAATGGGGCTCGGGTAAGTCAAACTCTATTGTGCAAGGTTTAAGATGGGGTATGTTGTCAACGGCTAGCTGAATAAGGTGCAAGCGCTCATGATGATGCAGCATGTGTTGATGCGTTTTAAACGGACTTTTTGGGCTTATCACCAGCCACACTTCATTTAAAAGGTAATGCTGTTGCATATATTGCGCTAAAATGATGTGGCCGTTATGAACAGGATTAAAGCTGCCAAAAAACAGTCCGATATGCATGGTTAAATGTACCTGTATTTTATGCAATTTTGAACATGTTTGTTCAAGAACCCGAATACGCCTGTTATACCCCTTTACCAGACGGAAATCTTACGTTTTATACGCTTTTTGAACCGCAATTAACCTACTGTACGGGTGTAGTGCATATTCCCTATTCGGAAACACCTGAAGCGCCGGCACAGCCACTGTTTTATAAAATTAAAAAAACAGAGGTGTTTTACATGCAACATGCTGCATGGCACTGTAAACCATCTCAGCTTACAGCCGAATGAGTAAAGCGGCATATATAAAAGCGCTACAACACCTAAAAACGCACATTCAGCGTGGCGATATTTATGAAATAAATTTTTGTCAAAAGTTTACTGCACAAACGGTAATTACCCATCCATTGCATTTATTTTTTGATTTGTGTAATGCTTTTAAAATGCCATATGCCTTTTTACTTAAACACCGTAATACCTATTTGTTTTGTTTAAGCCCTGAATTGTTTTTAAAAAAATCAGGTACTACACTTATCAGTAAACCCATTAAGGGCACAGCACCCCGGCATGCTAACGCCCGCATGGATGCAGACGCTAAACAACAATTACAAGTAAGCGAAAAAGAACGCGCTGAGCATGTAATGGCTGTTGACGTTGCCCGTCATGATTTAGCGCAAATTGCCCAACGCGACAGCGTTACGGTACCTGTACTTTTTGGAATTGAATCATTTAGTAATGTGCATCAACTGGTAAGCACAGTTCAATGTCAATTGGCATCAACGGCTACATGGAGGGAAATCATATCAGCCTGTTTTCCAATGGCCAGTATGACTGGAGCCCCCAAACAAAAGGCCATTGAATTAATTAACCGTTATGAAACATTTAAACGAAACTGGTATTCGGGTGCATTAGGTCTGATTACAGAAGCGCACGATTTTGAGTTGGCTGTGGTTATACGCAGCATGTTTTATAACCATACCACACACATACTTGAACTGTGCGCCGGTGGCGCCATTACGCAATATTCCGACCCACAGCAGGAATACGAGGAATGTATATTAAAGCTGCGACGTTTAGTCCAACATCTGGGTTTAACCTGGTGAGTTTTTCCTGCTAAACTCAGGCACATCTTGCAAGTTGGTTTTACTTAAAAGGGTATTTAAAACAGCAAAAAACAATATTCCTTTATTGGTGTCTAAAATATTTTCGGTATAAAATCCTATCCACAAAACAATTAAAAAAGCGATATAAACAAATTGTTTGGTTTTTATGGCCCAGCTCGAATAAAGTACCATTAGCAACAGAAATGCCAAAAGACCAACAAACCCGTGTTTTATAAGTACCGATAAATACGTATTGTGCGCATTTAAGGCGTAAAGTGATGAAATTACCATGCCACGTGCGTTATATTCATTTTGTAAAACTGCTACTTCATCTCCCGTACCATAGCCAAACAACGGAGATTGTTGTATGGCATGCCAGGCACATTTCCAGCGTTCTATTCGAGGCTCAATAATATTATAATTTATTTCAGAGCCATTGGATAATGGTTTTATATCTGATATAAGCTGGCTTGAAAAACGTTCATTTAAAAACGGGGTAAAATAAATAGAAAGCCCCACAATAAAAACAGAAATAGCAGAAATTGCAATGTAGTTTAAACGGTTTTGTTTTGAAATAAAAAACGGTAGTACTATTAGTAAAATGATTACCAAGCTAATAGTACTGTTACGTGAAGCTAAAAAGAAAATGCCCAGTCCGAGTATTAAAATCATTCCTCCACGAATTGTATTAGATAGAAAATGACCGGAACTAATAATGCCTTTTGCAAGAACGCAAACCGATATAACGCAATACATTGAAAAGTACCCAGCATGTATTCCAATGGGAGTAGTAAAATAGTGGTTAAAAAAAGCCCCCGAAAAAGCAACACTAAGACTAAACGATTCAAAATTTTCCAAAATGTTTAGTGCCACATTTGTAAATAAATAAAGTAGAGAAATTACACAGGATCCTGCAAGTGTAAACAATAACGATTCAATTTGTGAAAATTTTATATTGAGCGTTGTAGTAAACACCAAGGGCACTAAAAAAATCATTAGTTGCCGTTCTAAATACAATCCAGCTTCATGGCGCTGACTGCAATAGGCGTAACCGGCTATACTGAGCCAAAAAAATCCCTGTAAGGCAATGGTTTTTACATTCAAGGCTTTAAAATTTAAGTTTTTAAAGTCCAGTAAGCCTATTAACATATAGGTTATTAAAATAATATTGGTGTAAAACAAATCAAATGGAAAGCAAAAAACGAAAGCGTGTAGAAGTAATAATTTAAGCCTATCCAAACCGGTATAACTATTATTTAAATAAAAAGCAGATTTATATAATTCTATAATGCTCATTTAGTAATTAAAATATGCTCATAGGCATCAATAATGTTTTTCCAAGAAAATAAAGTTGTAATGCGATTAATGTTTTGTTGTAACATGGCTTGATTTTTAGCATCTTGTTTTTTAGTACGTTCAATGCAAACACTTACATCGGTTGCGGTATTAAAATAATAGGCTTGTTGTTGTAATACGGCAGCATTAAAAGTATTGTTGTGTGCGCAAATTAATGCATTACAGCCCATGGCCTCAAGCAAGGAAGGATTTGTTCCACCCACGGAATGCCCATGAAAATAAAGGTTTGAGTAAAACCGTAAGGGATTTATCACCTCTAAATCGTAAATAGGTCCCAAAAACTGTATACGAGCGTCATGCGCATATTTTTTTGACAAATATTTACCAAAGCGATTTACAATGTTGCCTATTACCAGGCAAGGCATTTCTGAATTAGAATTTACTACGCCATCTAAAATAAGTTCAATATTATTTTCGGGCTCCATACGGGCAATAAGTATATTGTATGAAAACGCTTTTAAGTTAAAAGGCTCAAGCGCTTTAATAGGAGGATCATTATACACATTTGCCCCGTAGGCGATGTATGTTGATGGTACGTTATAGGTTTGTTTTAAATAGTGCTGAATACCAATAGAATCTGCAATTAGTGTATGGCTGCGCTGAACGGCCCATGCTTCGGCACGTTTTAAAAACCATTGAACAGGTTTTTTATATTTTGTACGTTTCCATTCTAGTCCATCCATATTTGTAACTATACGTGTTTGGTTGTATAAAAGTGGTAACCATACAGCGCTGCTTGTATAACCTAAATTTAGCACCACGTCGTAGCCCGCTTTTCGGCAATGCCAAACAGAAAAAAAATCATAAATAAATTGACCAACGGTGCCCAGATGCTTTTCCGGATCGAATACATGTTTTAGTAAAACACCATTCCAGTGCGATTTTTGATAAATATGATTTGATGAACAGTATACAGTAACACGATGTCCTTTTTGAATTAACCCAACCGATAAATATTCTGCCAACTGTTCAAATCCTCCGTAATTATTGGGAATTCCGCGTGTTCCTAAAATGGCAATATTCATGCTGGTTTATAAAGATACGATGCAATCCGGATTTTCTTGTAACACCTGTAAACATCGTTGTTCAAAGCGTTCACTGGTATATTCCTGATGATAATATGCAAAGGCTTCGCGGCTCATTTGCAAGCGCTTTTCGGGATGATTACATAAATCTAAAATAGCCTCAGCAACCGCCTCAACCGTTAAGGCTGGTAAAAGAAGCCCTCTGTTAGATCCTATTACATCTGGGATGCCACCAAAATTGGATGCAATGCAGGGAACTCCAAATTGCATAGCTTCAAGTAAAACAAGACCAAACGTATCATAATTACTGGGTAAAACTAACATATCAGCAGTTTGCAAAACATGCCATTTAGCAGCTCCGTAAACGGGCCCAATGATATTTACATAAGATTCCAATTGGTGTTTTTTTACATATGCTTTTAAGGTTTCTGCTTTAATGTCGGCATCTGCTCCGGCAATTATAAGTTGGTGGTATAGGCCACGTTCAATTATAGATTTAAATGCATCTAATACCAACATAACACCTTTTCCGGAAATTAAATTAGAAAGAAAAACTATTTTAAGTTCGCCCGATTTTACAGTATACTGCAAAGTAGAATTTACAACCGGAATACCATTTGGTACAATATATACTTTACCCTGATACAAGCCTTCAATATCCTCAGTTAGGCGCGGTGAAAGGCAAATCACTTGCGTAGATTTAAAAACGCGGCGGTAAAACCATGTTTTAAATGAACCCCGGGCTGCTGATTTAAAACCGTGCGTGTGTAAATGTAACACTACATGTTTTTTAAATGCTTTACAAATAAGAATTATCAATGCATCTTTATAAAAGGCAATTCCAAACGGAAACGGCGTAATGTATACCGTATGGGGGCGTTTAAAAAGTAAATAAAAAAAAGTTTTAATAACCATCACAACACTATCGATATATTTTTTTAAGCGGTGTTTTCTAAAATCATCCGCTCCAGATGCGAGGGATAAATTAATAAAATCACAATCCAACGTGTTATGAAGTAACGCACTGTTTTTTAAAATGGCATTCATAACCGAAACCCCATGTATGGGGGGAGGCAGATGCACTACAAACAGTATTTTTTTACGCTTCATGATTTAAATCGTTTGTAAGCGTTCAACACCCATGATGTGGGTAAATACGATAATGCCATTAAAATAAAAGCTATTGGCATTGTGGGTTTTAGTTTTAATATACATTTACAATGGAATCTTACCTGTTTTGGATTGGGCGTATTCCATAAAAATTTTTTTGCTACAATTGTATGGTATCCAATAGCCTTATCTGTTTTAGAATTTTGCGACTTTAAAACAGACAGCAAGGTGTTTCCTTCGGCTTCGGTAACCGGGCCATGCCGATTTAAAATCACCTGCCGTAGATTTAAAAATGTTGACCCTCTTAACCGCTCATCGCTGGTAACCGACTGGGGATTTAAGCGTACCTGAACTAAAACGGTTTTTAAATTGCATACTTTTCCGTGAGGCAACATGTTTATCCACAGCAAATGGTCTTCAAATGTATGCGCCAATGCATCATAGCCTCCACACTTTAACATAACCTCGCGAACAGCCATAACAGCACTGTGTATAAATGGATTTTTTTGATATATACGTGCTCTAATTTCAGCATCACTGTGTCCGGTGTTGGAATATGAAAAAATAAATTCACCCGATTCGGTAAGATAATCTACATCTGAACCTACAATTACATAATCGGGATTTTCAACCATAAATTGCAATTGCAATTCAATACGTTGCGGCAACGCTATATCATCAGCATCAAATCGTACTATGTATTTGCCTTTTGCAGCCTGTAATCCGGTATTTAAAGCCCCTGATACACCGCTGTTTTTCTGCTCAATAACGCGTATTCGCTTATCCGTATACGTTTTTAGTATTTGCGCAGTGGCATCTGTGGATCCGTCATCAATTATCAAAAACTCAAAGTGCGGATAGCTTTGATATAAAACACTGTCAATAGCCGTTTTTAAATACGCTTCTGCGTTATATACAGGCATTAATACCGTAATCAAAATCTGATGTTCATTCATGAGGTACCGTGTTTTGAGAACGAGCCGCTTCTAAATACATCATCAGCTCAAAAACTATAACCATTGAAAAAGCCTCAAACCAATAATCGGTTGCTAAAAACAATAAACACATAGGCAACAATATTTTTCCTGAACGGTATAATCGCCAGCGCTTAATAAAATAGCCAACATAAAAAATAAGAAACAGCAAAACGCCCAATATGCCGTATTCACCTAATAATTGATTGTAAACTGAATTTGGAAAATTAATTACGGAATGATCGCCTATGGGTTTTGTTAATACCGCAAGAGCAGATTTTAAATGGTAGGTTTTAAACTCAGGTGCTATATAAACAAAGCGTTCTGGGTAAGATCCGGCAATTTGAATTCCGGAAGCTTTAAACGCCAATTTTGAAGAAAAACAGCCTGGACCCGCACCGCAAATTATATGCATTGGCTTTTCCAAACAAAATTTAAAGGTTTCAAACATTGCATTAAGTTTAGCAGGCTTTATGGCAGGGTTCCAGTTTTTATAAGATGTATCTTTATAAAAGTGTTCATACCATTTTTCAAATTGTTTTACTTTTTCATCTTCCTTTTTGGAGTAAATACTGTCCAAGCTGCTCTCTAAACGTTGTTTTGTATTTTGATGCGTTTCTATGTGGCGAATAACTTTTTGTTTTTTAGTGGGAGAATCTTTAATGCCATATTTTGTTTTTAGGTATTCTGTTATACGCTGATCTTTTTCGGTTTCATCATGATAAGTGCGCGTAAATACATCGTTTTTAATTCCAAAAATTGATTTAAAAGATGTATTTAAATAATTAAGATTGGTAGGTGAAATTTTAACAATAAACGTGATAAGAACTGCTATATAACATAGAGCAATTCCTTTAAATAGTTTTTGAGAATTAAAGCATAAAATCCATAGTAAAACTCCTGTAATTATAAAATTACCAAGGTTACTGGTTGTAATTAATACAATTAAAAAACAAAGTGCCGAAATAACAAAACGACGTCTATATAAAAAATAAAACAACCCCAAAGCATTAATTACCATATTGGTTGTGCTGATATCCATTGTTATGCCCTTGATGTAATCACCTGTTGAAGTGGAATATTTAAAATGTAGGCCGTCATATACAAACGGGTTAATAGCTTTAATTTCAAATGCAATGCTTAAAAACTGAACACCACTTACCAGCGCATTTAAAATAAAAAAAAGTGCCAGTGTATTTTCTATTTTAATGAATTCTGATTTATACACACAATACATCATCTGCTTACAAAGCAATACCAAAATCAGCCAATACGATATTGCCAGACCACCTAATAATAAATAATGAATTCCTCTGTTAACATTTATAAGCACAAGTACGGCACACAAAACAGTCATTAGAATATAAAATGGGGGTATTGCCGGCGTAAGCCGGTTAAATGCAAAGCGCCTTTGAAATCCTATTATCCATATTACTCCAACAAGTTTAACAATTAATGAAACGTGAAGTATTAAAATTAAAAAAACCAAAAAAACAAAATCAAATCGGTTTTTAAAAGATCCTATCAAATTAATTACCGCATTTTTCATTGAACGTAATTGCTTATGAAATGAATATAGAAATTAACGTTTAACAACATCCTGAAAAATACGTTTAAACTGTTTAAAATTAATTTGTCGTGTAGCAAAAGCTAAGGTAAAATATATAGTAAATGTAAAACCCAAAATCGCATATAAATTATAAAAAAACATTCGTGCTAACACAATTGCAATTGCAGCATTTATAAAAGTGAAAGCAAAATGCTTTGGTAAAATTTGAAAACCCTCATGCCTAATCGTGTAAATATGTAAAAACGCTTGTAGGGCTTTTGAAATCAAAAACGCAGTAGCTGCACCATTGGCTCCAAATTTTGGAATTAAAATTAAATTTAAAATCACATTAACCAATGTAGTAATAAGCGATAAACGAAAAATCAAATTATATTTTCCAATTGCAAAACCAATACTCCACATAAAACTTGTAATACAATACAAGGGCACGCTAATGGCCATAAGTAAGTAGCAAAGTTCATTGGATGTGCCGTATTTATTATTGGTAAAATAATCCATCAACGGCGCCCATGTGGAAACTAAAAAAATAGGCAACAGGGTTACGGCAAATAACTCCCACTTAAAAAAGTTTAAAATTGAGTTTTTAGTATCCTCTAAAAGAGGCTCTCCAGCACCAAAAATTTTTGAAAATCGCGTAAGTAAAATAGGAGCTATTATGGTTAACGGAATTTTTGAAGATTCGTACATGCGGTATGCAAAGCTATAGTCTGCTGTAACTGCAGCAGTAGATAAAATTCCCAGTAAAATCCAATCTAAACGAGCCACTGCCGAATCAAAAATTAATATACCCAATTGGGGTATAGATTCAGAAATAAAAACTTTATATGTTTCAGGTCTCCAAAGTGGTTTTAGATATTGCTTAGCACGTTGTGATATATAAAAATAACCCAATAAAAATTCTAAAACATTTGACCAAACATATGCATAAATGGTGTTTAAAATAGTAAACCTTAACGTGTATAAGCAAAATAGTATAATTCCTAATTTAATGCCATTAGTTGCTAAAGCAATTATAGCAAGGGGCTTGTAAGCTTCTAAACCCATCATACTTAATTTAAACGAACTGCTGATATTGAGTATTGTCAACATTATAAAAACGATTGTAAAGGTGGGATGCTGTAAATTAAACGGCGTATTTAAAGCCTGAAAAATAAGCACGATTAAAACAAGTACAAGTCCTGAAAACAGCGTATGAAAAAAATGAATACCAGTAAGTTCGTAGAGATTTTGGTTCAATGCAATGCGTTTAACATAGGTTATTTCCATACCAAAAGTGGATAGAATTAATATTACGGTTGAAACGGCCATAGACCAACTAAAATCTCCAAATTCTGATTTTGAAAGGTATTTAGAGCTGTAATAAAAAATAATTAACCCAAAAAGCTGGGTTATAAATGTTTGCAAGGTATTAGCTGAAATATCAAGAGCTAATTTTTTTTTAGAAAACACCTCACTCATACGTTACATCTACAAGGGTCAATAATTATTAAACTAAATTACTATTTAAGCAAAGGCGTAAATAAGTTTTCACATCTAAGAAATAACAAAGCAATGTTATTAATTATGGGGCAATAAAATGCGCCATAAATAAGGGTACATTAAAAATAAATATTAGTTGTAAATAAAAGGTACAGCAGCGGGCCAAAACAGATAGTCGTTTAAAAAGGCACTTTCCTCGGTCCATAATTTTAATTGTATTGATTCGATACGTTCATATACAACGTTTACAGCACTTTGATTTATTCGATACATCACATAATTCAAATCTTTCATGCGTGCTATAAGCTGATGCGCCCGTTCTTGCATCGCGTTTAAACTGTGTTCCGAATGGGCGTCTAAAATTTCACAAATAACGGGAGGCCGATGTAATGCCAAAGTGTTTTGCATACCTGTTAACACCTCCAATTCGGCACCCTCTACATCAATTTTAATTAAGCCAACAGATTCAATAGAGCAATCCAGTGTATCAAACTCAAAAACGGGTACAAACTGCTGTTGATCTGTATTATAAAACCCCGGCCGCAGCGTATCTATTATTGTACCGGCAGAATCGGCGGCATGCTTGAGATAAAATAATTGCAAGGATGTTTGCTGAGATAAACCCACGGGTATTATATGCGTTTGGGTAAATCTATTTTTTTCAATTAAAGTTTTTAAATAATGCACACAGGCCGGATTAGGTTCAAAACCCCAGTATGGCGCATCCGATACCGCTCTATATTGAATTAAAGTTTGGCCAACATTTACTCCAACATCTATAAAATGCATATTCGGTTTTAGTGCACAATCCTTTACCAATGTCATAAACCACGAATCCCTAACTTTAAGGTTTAGCAATCCCATATTGTCCATTATGGGTATTTTAAATCGCTTGGCACCTATGTGTAAGGTTTTGGTATAATTAAATTTTGAATGTAATTTTTTTAAAATGGCTTTAATAAACATTATTAATCTGATAATGTAAAGCTAAAGCTTTTATACAAATAGCATATAGCTGTATCAGATTTACTACATTTACAATTAACAAATTATATTTTTTACCGTTGTTTTATACTGTATATGAGCAATTTAAAAACTGTTATTACAACTTTAAATGCCAAGTACATACATACAAATTTAGCAGTAAGAATTCTGTATCAGCTAAATAAATTACGCATTCCTAATTTATTTTGGAAAGAATTTACCATCAAGCAGTCCACGGATGAAATTGTTAATGACCTCTTGACTTATGACCGTATTGCATTTAGTTGTTACATCTGGAATATTACGCCCACTTTACAATGTATTCAGCAATTAAAATTACATAACCCTCAGGTTAAAATATTTTTAGGCGGCCCTGAAGTCAGCTACGATGCAGAACAATTATTAAGTCAGTATCCCATTGATGCCATTTGTTACGATGAAGGTGAAATCCCCTTTTCGGAATGGATTCAAAACAGTGAACGACCCGAAACCATAGCTGGCATTTGCTGGAAAAAAAATACAACAATTGTTCGAAATCCTCCAGCATTAAAAACACCCACGGCATGTATTGCAACCATACAACCTTATGCCGATGACCCGCTTACAGAGCTGGCAAATAAAGTATTATATATTGAAACGTCTCGCGGATGCCCTTATAAATGTCACTTTTGTTTGGCTAGCCTTGATAATAAAGTACGGTACCTTCCTGAAACCTATATTTTTGAAACACTGCGGTTTTTAATTCAACATGGTAAAACGATAAAATTTTTAGATCGCACCTTTAATTTAAAAAAAGAGTTTACTTTAAAAATATTTGATTTTATTGTAAAACATCATAAACCCCATCAAACCTTTCAGTTTGAAATAACCAGTGATATTTTACATCCCGATATAATTTCCTACATACGTACGAAAATTCCGCCGGGCCTTTTACGTTTTGAAATTGGAATACAGAGCATACATGCGTCTACCAATAAAGCCGTTGCACGCATTCAAAATTTTGAAAAAACAAAATCTGTAATCTCACAAATACAGGGCTATGTCACCTTACATTTAGATTTAATCGCAGGCCTGCCCTATGAGCAATTTACGGATATCACAAAAGGCATAGATGCCGTAATGGCCTTATTTCCTGATGAATTGCAATTGGGCATTTTAAAATTTCTTAAAGGCACACCACTGCGAAATTATGAAAACTTCCACTATAAATTTTCACCCGATCCGCCTTATACATTAATAAGCAGTGATTTTTTAAGCACCACCGAAGTGGCAGATATTATTTGTATAGAATGGGCACTAGACAGTCTTTGGAATGGCGGTAAAATGAAGCATTGGGTAAGGTATATGTGCAACACCTATTCTATAAGTCAAGTGTTGTTACAGTTTGGTAAAACAGTTCAACAACATTTTAATACTGTTACGTATTCAATGCGCGATTTATTTAATGCTGCTATACAGTTAATTCAAGCAAATTATTGCCACGATTTGTATGCACGGCACGTACTAGCCTTAGATTACTACACACATTTTAAAATAAAACCTGCGGCTTTAGTTATACAACCACTTCAAGGCCTTGAAAAAAAACAAATTTGTAAAGCCGTGGGCATAACAGCACACTTAGGATCGTGTATGGTAATTCCATTTAATTTTGATGTACAGCATTGGTTGGTTTCAAATCAAATACGGCCGCAACACCATTTACAGGTTTTTCAGTATACGGGTATTGCAAAGCCCCAATTAGTAAGGTATGTGCAAGATGCTGAGGCGGTGTAATTTTATAATTTTGTATATACTTTGTGTGTACACGGTTTCATCACAACGCTTGGCAAACGTTCAATTGTATCCTCAAAACAATCAGGTTCTCATACATTTTGTCATTACAGCAGGCACCTCATGTTCGGGTTATAAAATAGCACATAGTTCAGACGGTGTAACGTATCAAACGATTCACGAATATCCTCAAATTTGCGGTGCAAGCGGAACCGACGAACCCTTTGATGTTGTGCATACAAGCCCAATGCTAAATCAAATAAATTATTATAAAATTGAAGTATTTCCCTTTGATCAAGAATACGCTTCTGTTTTTGTGCCGCAAAGCACTTCAACAGGTACTCTGTGGGTTTGTCCAAATCCGCTTTCTAAAAATCAAAACCAGGTAATGTTAAAAGTTGCCGGACATCAAAAATCAAAATTACAAGGCTTTATTTGCAGTTCTGATGGAATACGGCTTTGTGATTTACATGTAACCCTTACAGCGGGTAGTACACTGGTAAACGTCCAATTTCCTTCTGACGGTCTTTATTACTTTGTATTAACCGACGGCATCGGGGTTTTTAGTGCACCTTGTTTGGTGTTTTCACCACACTAATTTACTTTTCGTCCAATAATTTCGCATTCTTCATAACCGCCCAGACCACCATTACGTCGTAAATAAAAACAGCTGTCGTTACGCAGTATTATTTCTATAAAATTTCCAGGCCATCCTGCATCGTAATAATAACCATCTGAATCTGGCATAAAAACCTGATATATGCCGGGCCCTTTAATTATTACAGAATCATTTAATTTCGGAATAAGTTCAAAGCGGTATTCATAAAGGGTGTCTTTGGCATTTTGATACATAATCCACGATTTATCACGTTTTGTACCATTATAAGATCCTGTATACGAATTTTTATATAGGCCCAAATCTTTTGAACATGCAAAACCAAGAATGATCAAATATATATAGTACTGTTTCAAGAAGATTTAATTAAAATACTTCCAATACCATGCAATGGCTTGTTCAAGACCTTGTTTCCAGGTATGCGTGGGCTTGTATCCCATCACGCTGAGCCTTTTTCAATAGATGCAAGTGAATGAGCAATATCGCCTTCGCGCTTGGCCCAATTGTATGGGTATCTCAGCAATTTTCAGAATCGTAAACCGATAGCAATTGCCTAATGGTTTCAGTTAAATCTACTAAACGGCATCGGTCACCTACAGCGGTATTAAACACTTGTGCATTTACATGTGTTGCATCAGCTGTTGCTGCCAAATGATTCATTTGAACCACATTAGCCACATAGGTGAAATCTCGCGATTGTTCTCCGTCACCAAAAATGAGTGGTGCCTCGTGCTTAATAAAATGTTGAATAAATTTAGGTATCGCGGCAGCATAGGCGCCTAGGGGATCTTGCCGTTCGCCAAAAACATTAAAATACCGTAAACCGGTTACGGATAATCCATAGTTTAAATGAAATACATGGGCATAAAGTTCGTTGGCCAGTTTAGTTACCGCATAGGTTGAAAGCGGTTTACCAATATGATCTTCGGTTTTTGGAAGTTTTTCAGAATCGCCATAGGTTGAAGAACTTGCAGCATAAACTAAACGCTGTACGCCTTGATCACGGGCCGCAATTAAAACATTTAAAAAACCGTCAATGTTAACCTGTGTACTGGTAATAGGATCATTTATAGATCTGGGCACCGAACCCAGTGCGGCCTCGTGTAAAATAATATCACAGCCTTTGGCGGCTCTTAAACAAGTTGACAAATCACGAATATCGCCCTCAATCAGTGTAAACGTTTTTCGGTTTAAAAAGGGCTCAATATTAGAGCGTTTACCGTTTGCAAAATTGTCTAAACACACTACATGATTATTGTATCGCAATAAGTCTTCACATAAATGTGAGCCAATAAAACCGGCACCACCGGTAACTAATACACGCTTCTGTTCAATATGCCGCATGGCTTAAAGATACAGAATTAGGCATGAGTTTATTTCATATTTTTACATCATGAAGTTGCTGTGTAAGTTCCTGTTAATGGTTGGGCTTCCTTGCTGTATTGTGGCTCAACAAACCGATTCACAGGGCAGAAAACAGGGCGTTTGGACCAAGTACGATGCGGTTTCTGGCGACCTCTTATATCGGGGTACCTTTGCAGATGATCGCCCTGTAGGCACATTTACTTTTTACTATCCCGGGGAGCAAATAAAAAGCATTCTGCACTATAAGCTTGACGGCAAAATTATATATGCTAAATTGTTTCATCCCGAGGGCACAAACATGGCCAGTGGCAAATATGTTGGGCGTGAAATTCGAGATAGCGTTTGGACATTCTATGATATTAATGGTGCTATTTTATCAGTTGAGACTTACCGCTACGGAAAAAAACATGGCCCGTCTGTAATTTATTTACCGGACGGTACAAAAAGCCGTGAAATTATATACCGTAATGATACACTTAACGGACCTGTAGTAGAATATCTTGACGGCACGCAGATTAAATTTAAAGGATTTTATAAAAATGGCGCTTTAGAGGGCGAAGCCACGTATTACCGAACAGATGGCACTATCTCCAGTACAGGGCAATACCGTAACGGCATTCGCGAAGGATTTTGGATGCGAATGGATAAAAAAACAAAATCCCCAGTAAAAGAATTTTATTTAAATGGTCAGTTACTAACCGAATCAGAAACCCGAGCGCATTTAGAGCAATTAAAAAAAGCCAAAGTGCCTAAGTCCGGATTTAAAACGCCGGTAAAAACGCCATCAAAGCGAAAATCGTGAGTACAAAAGGCAGGGTCTTAGTGGCCATGAGCGGTGGAATCGACAGCAGCGTAGCGGCCCTTATGTTGCATCATCAGGGGTATGAAGTCATCGGAATGACCATGAAAACATGGGACTATCAAAGTTCAGGTGCTTCCAAGCGGGAAACGGGATGTTGCAGCCTCGACAGTATACAAGATGCCCGGGATGTAGCGGTTCAAAATGGATTTCCTCATTATATTTTGGATATACGTGAAGACTTTGGCGCATCCATAATAGATAATTTTGTTAACGAATACCTTGCCGGTCGAACGCCAAATCCCTGTGTATTGTGCAATACGCATATTAAATGGGAGGCCCTGCTTAAGCGTGCCGATATGTTAAACTGCCATTATATTGCCACAGGACATTATGCCAATATCAGGTTTGAAAATGGGCGCTATATCATATCCAAAGGGCGTGATTCCAGTAAAGACCAAACCTATGTGCTTTGGGGCTTATCGCAACAATGCCTCAGCAGAACCTTATTGCCTTTGGGGGGCTATTTAAAAACTGAAATTCGAGACATGGCAAGGGCGTATGGATTTTCACACTTGGCACAAAAAAGCGAAAGCTATGACATCTGTTTTATACCGGATAACGATTACCGCACGTTTTTAAATCATCGTATACCTGGCCTTGAACAACAACTTCAGGGAGGTTCATTTATGTATAAAAATAAATTTGTTGGAACCCATAGGGGATATCCCTATTATACTGTGGGTCAACGTAAAGGACTTGAAATAGCTTTAGGACATCCCGTTTATGTTACCGGTATTGAGCCAGAAACCAATACAGTTTTTTTAGGTGATGAAGCGGACTTAAAAGATCAACAAATGCATATTCGGGATATTAATCTTATCAAATACGCGCAATTACCGGATAATTTTCAAGCACTTACCAAAATACGCTATAAAGATCGCGGTACCACAGCTACACTGCATCAGCAAGATACCGGCATAGAAGTAATTTTTCACCAAGCGGTATCTGCTATTGCGCCGGGACAAAGTGCGGTATTTTACGAGGGAGACGATGTGGTGGGCGGTGGATTTATAAAACGAAACACGCAAAGGTTATTAAAGCCTTAGGGTTGATTAGTTTTTGTTTTACCTAAACCAGTATTTTAAAATTTGCATTAGTTTAAAGCTCAATTATGAAACGCGTATTTGTATTTCCAGGTCAGGGCTCTCAGTTTGCAGGAATGGGAAAAGACCTTTACGAACAACATTCCGCTGCCCGCGATATGTTTCAATTAGCCAACACTATTTTAGGTTTTAATATAACAGAGATAATGTTTGGCACGGATGAGGCCGCACTTAGAGAAACCCGTGTTACGCAGCCTGCAATTTTTATTCATTCGGTAATTTCGTACCATACAAATTTTAAAAATCAAATACCAGACATGGTGGCTGGGCACTCATTAGGTGAGTTTACGGCTTTGGTTGTTAACGGTACGTTACAATTTGAAGACGCATTAAAACTTGTTGCACGTCGTGCTACCGCCATGCAACACGCCTGTGAACTCCAGCCGGGTACAATGGCTGCAGTTTTAAGCTTGGAAGATGATCGTGTTGCAGAAATTTGCAATACTATCAGTAAACCCGGTCATACGGTTGTAGCTGCTAATTACAATTGTCCCGGCCAGCTTGTTATTTCAGGGCACTTAGCGGCTGTACAAGAAGCCTGTGAGGCATTAAAGGCGGCAGGCGCAAAACGCGCTGTTATGTTGCCCGTAGGGGGTGCATTTCATTCCCCGTTAATGCAATCTGCGGCAGATGCCTTAGACACAGCAATTTCACAAACACCTTTTAATATACCTGTATGTCCGGTATATCAAAACGTTACTGCTCAGGGCACAACCAATCCCGAAGCTATTCGGCTACAATTAAGTGCTCAACTTACCGCTCCGGTGCGTTGGACGCAAAGTATATTACAAATGCATTATGATGGCGCCACGCAGTTTGATGAGGTGGGGCCTGGCAGTGTTTTAAGCGGTTTAATTAAAAAAATAATTCCTAAATCATGAGGTATACAAACGGATGTAATATCGTAATGGTTCTGTTTATGTTTTTATTTAGCCAAGTTGTATTTTCTCAAAAGCGTTTAAAAGGCTATGGAATTTATGGAGGTGTAACGACTTCGGCGCATGAGTACATAAACTTAGATGCGCATAAAATGGAGTTGGCGCTTTTAGAGCGTTATTTTTATACGCGCAATCATCAGTCAAAAGAATATGTGTCATGGGCTGCAGGCATTTTTGGAGAGTGGGCATTAACCGGCCCATTGTTTTTGCAAAGTGAGTTGGAATACATCAATAAGGGGGCTCAGGAAAAGCCGTATGTAAATATTTACACACTTGAACGTACCGAAAACTTTCTTAGTAACACCTATACTTATTTCACATGGAATACTGCATTAAAATATTATTTTAAACCTCAAACCTGGTATGCCATGTCGGGTGTTCGCCTAGAGTATTTGTTTAAGTCTAGTACGCCGGTATTTTCAGAATTCAGTTCACAGTTTCCAAAAATATGGTACGGAGGGGATATCGCACTGGGGTATGAATTTCCAATAAAAAAACGTGCTCACGGCTTTATTGAATTCCATTATAATCCTGATCTTTTATGGCATTATCATAAGCAAATACGAATTAAAAACCGAACCCTTGAACTGCGCACGGGTATTGTAATACGCGAACGAAAACGCCGTATTGACGATTGTAATGCGCCCAAGTACAACGGTCCAAAATATCCCATGTAATATGACTGTAATGACCAAAGACGTGCTGTTTGCTTTAACCAAAGGTGCTATGATGCCACAGGCAGAAACCTTGGAAGTAAGCAAATCTAAAAATCAAATTTTTATTGGAATTCCCAAAGAAATTGCCTTTCAAGAAAACCGTGTGCCCTTGGTTCCAGATGCGGTTGCACTACTTGTTAATAATGGGCACCGGGTTTGTATGGAGCGTGGAGCGGGACTGGCCGCACATTTTTCAGATCACGAATACAGTGAAGCGGGCGCCGAACTTACAGATAGTCCAAAAGCAGTTTATAAAGCCGATTTAATAATTAAAATAGCGCCGCCTACCTTAGAAGAAATAGAATATATGCAACCCCGGCAAACACTTTTAAGCGCTTTGCAGCTCACCGTACAACCGGAGGATTTTTTAAGAAAATTAATTCGAAAACGGGTGCATTCGGTAGCTTTTGATCTCATTTTAGACGAGGCTGGAATTTTTCCAGTAATTCGTGCTATGGGCGAAATTGCAGGTGGTGCCAGCATAACCATTGCAGCAGAATTATTAAGCAATGTAAATCAGGGCATGGGATCTGTATTAGGTGGAATAAGTGGTATTTCGCCCACGGAAGTTGTAATTATAGGCGCCGGAACGGTTGGAGAATTTGCAGCACGGGCTGCATTGGGACTGGGTGCAACCGTTAAGGTTTTCGATCGTTCTACCAGCCGATTGCGACGTTTACAAAGTCAATTGGGCGCACGTGTTTTTACTTCAGTAATCATTCCCAAGGTGTTAGAAAAACATTTAAAAACAGCCGATGTAGCTATTGGTGCACTGCGCGCCTCCGAGGGTCGCACACCCTGTGTTGTTACCGAATCTATGGTTCGTGAAATGAAAACGTCAGCGGTAATAATTGATGTAAGCATTGATCAGGGTGGCGTTTTTGAAACTTCAGAAGTAACAAACCATACCAATCCTGTATTTCGTAAACATGACGTAATTCATTATGGTGTACCAAATATAAATAGCAGAGTAGCGCGCACGGCATCGTATGCGTTAAGTAATATTTTATCTCAGGTGGTTATAAATATGGGAAATGAAGGCGGTTTTGAAGGTCTTATTCGAAAAGATTCTGGATTTCGAAACGGGGTGTACTTACTAAACGGATCTGTAACGAATTCGTTTTTAGCAGAGTCTTTTAATTTGCCATACAAAGACATTCACTTGTTAATGGCAGCAATGTAAGACATATAGTTGTTCTAAACAGGGCTTTTTATTTGTTTGTATTGCTTTCAATAAAATGACACATGTATAGCTGTGTGTTAAATACAATTAATAGTAACCTCGAAAGGACATTTGCGGGCTAATTTATTCAGTACTTTTATAATATGAATCACAGCACTATAGTAGACTATATTACACAACACAAAACCCGTTTTATAAATGAATTATGCGATCTTTTGCGCATGCCTTCGGTTAGTGCAAAACCAGAGTATAAAGCAGATATGCTGGCAACGGCGGAAGCCATTAAACACCGTTTATTAGAAGCTGGTGCTGACAGTGTTGAAATTTCAGCAACTGCAGGCTATCCGGTTGTGTACGGTGAAAAAATTATTGATGTTAAAAAACCAACCGTATTGGTTTACGGACATTATGACGTGCAGCCCGCAGAGCCCTATGAGCTGTGGCATTCGCCTCCCTTTGAGCCTGTAATTCGCAATACCGAACTGCATCCGCAAGGTGCCATTTTTGCGCGCGGTGCATGCGATGATAAAGGCCAGGTTTATATGCACATAAAAGCCTTTGAGCTTATGATAAAAACCAACACCTTGCCTTGCAACGTGAAATTTATGATTGAAGGCGAAGAAGAAGTAGGTTCTCCAAATTTAGGTCCTTGGATAATTCAGCATAAATCAAAACTCCAGGCCGATGTTATTTTAATTTCAGATACATCTATAACTGCAAATGATGCACCAAGTATTGATTGTGGATTACGTGGTTTGGCCTATATGGAAGTAGAAGTTACCGGACCAAATCGTGATTTACACAGTGGCGTTTATGGAGGCGCTGTTGCAAATCCCATAAATATATTGTGCCAGATGATTGCTTCTTGCCATGATGAAAACCGGCACATTACAATACCGGGATTTTACGATAAGGTCCGAACCTGGTCTCCAGAGGAGCGGGCCGAAATGGCAAAGGCGCCGTATAACGAAACTGCATATTGTAAAGATTTAAATATTAATCAGGTTTGGGGTGAAACCGGTTTTACAACCATAGAACGTACAGGTATTCGGCCTACGTTAGATGTTAATGGCATCTGGGGCGGATATACTGGCGAAGGTGCAAAAACCGTTTTGCCATCAAAAGCTTTTGCAAAAATTAGTATGCGCCTTGTGCCAAATCAAAGTTCAGATGAAATTGCACAGTTGTTTAAATCGTATTTTGAAAAAATTGCACCCTCGGCGGTAAGTATAAACGTAACTGTGCACCATGGCGGTGAACCTGTATTAGTTCCAACAAACAGTGCGGGATATAAGGCTGCAAGCCAAGCCATGCAAGAAACATTTGGTAAAACTCCTATTCCAACCCGCGGGGGCGGTAGTATTCCCATTGTTGCCTTATTTAAAAAAGAACTTAAACTGGACAGCATATTGTTTGGCTTTGGCCTGGATTCAGATGCCTTGCATTCGCCTAATGAACATTTCGGCATTTTTAATTATTTAAAAGGAATAGAAACGATACCCTTATTTTATAAACATTTTGTAAATTCAAAATAAATTATGAGTTCATTTAACCTCAATTCGTATAATCCGGCAGATATTAATGCCGTTGATGTTCAGCGTGAGCAAGCAGCATTTATGACCCGCGTATATATGTGGATGTCGGTTGCTCTGTCAATTACGGGCGGCATAGCGTATTATGTAGCAGGCACACCAGAAATATTAAATATTATTTTTTCCTCTACCATTGTTTTAATAGTATTGGTTGTATTACAAATTGGATTGGTTATGTATTTAACCCGTTCTATGAATGCATTGCGCGCTACTACTGCAACTGCCTTGTTCTTGTTATATGCAGCGCTCAACGGTCTATTGTTTTCATCCATTTTTATAATTTATACTGAATCCTCCATTGCTTCTACGTTTTTAATTACTGCCGGAACATTTGCCATAATGAGTGCTTATGGATATTTTACAAAATCCGATTTAACCCGAATTGGCAATCTATGTATGATGGCTTTGATTGGTTTAATTTTGGCCTCAGTAGTAAATATATTTTGGAATAATGAAACGCTTTACTGGATATGTACATACGTTGGCGTACTGATTTTTGTTGCCCTGGTTGCCTATGATACGCAAAAAGTGAAACAATTAAATGTTATTGGTAATGAAGGAACCGAAGCTGATAAAAAAGAATCTATAATGGGAGCTTTAATCCTGTATCTCGATTTTATAAACCTGTTTTTATATCTTTTACGCATTTTTGGTAAACGCAAATAGTGCGTGTTAAAATAACCTTAACTATCTCATACATGCCAATCAGCCGAAAAGTAGTTTACGGCCCGGTAAATGCAGGATTAAAAATGGAATTATTACATTTAAAATATGCCTATTAATCTTATTGTAGCTACAGACCTAAATAACGGCATTGGCTATCAAAATAAATTATTATGTCATTTACCCGCTGATTTGGCGTATTTTAAAAAAACCACTTTAGGATTTCCGGTTGTAATGGGTCGAAAAACATTCGAGAGCATCGGCCGTATATTACCCGGGCGACAAAACATAATAATCAGCGCATCGGGTTTTACCATTCCTGGAGCACTTTCATTAAAATCTATTGAAGCATTCAAAACGATGTACATTAAAGATCAAACCTATTTTATAATTGGTGGTTCCTCCATATATGAGCAAACGCTTTCATGGGCTGACTGTGTTTATAGAACGCTTATTCAGCATCGTTTTCAGGCCGATGTTTTTTTTCCAAACTTAAGCACCAACGGCTTCACACTAACAGATGAAACCTTAGGCACACAAGACCAAAAAAATAGCTATAAGCATAGTTTTCAAATTTGGAAACCCTCAATGCATGTTTGAAATACTAAGACGCATACTTACCAGCATTTGGAAAATCTGGTTCGCCTTTTGTTTTGCAACTGTTTTTTTAATATTGTTTCCATTGTTTTGGATTGTATTTAAAACACGTTTTCAGCGGGGTATATATATATTAAAAATAATATTATCTAAAACCGTTTGTGGTTTGGTAGGGATATTTCCAAAAGTAATAAATCACAATGCAATTCATCACTTTTCAAAACCAGTGGTATTTGTTTGTAATCACAGCTCGTACTTAGACATTTTATTATTTCCAGTAATTTTTAATCAAACCTCAATTTTTATGGCAAAGGCGGAACTTTTAAAAATTCCGTTATTTAATATGTTTTTTAAGTATAGTGATATTCCGGTTGACCGAAAAAGACCAATATCTGGCAAAGCTGCATTTGATCAGGCAGCCGATAAACTTCGTAACGGCATGCATATGATTATTTTTCCAGAGGGTACCATCAGTTCAAGCGGTAAGTTATTACCATTTAAAAACGGACCTTTTAAACTGGCTATTGACATGCAAGTTCCACTATTGCCTTTAGCTTTTAAAAATAATTGGAAATACCTGCAAAACGGGGGTTTTTTTAAAAGTTTAGGCCAGCCTGGATTTCCCGAATTACATATTGGGCCTCCAATTCAAACCCAAGGACTTAGTAATCAACACTTGGAAGAAGTTAAACAAAAAGTTCTTAATTTTATGCAATTGCACAGCGTTTCACAATGTCTCAAGAAGTAAACGATAAGGTTATAGATCAACTGGCGCATTTAGCACGTCTTGAATTTAATGAACAGGATCGTGAACAAATTCGAAACGACATAAATCGGATGCTCAAGTTTGTAGAAAAACTTAATGAAATACCTACAGATACCGTAGAGCCTTTGGTGCATATGACTAACGAATCCATTACATTACGTCCAGATGTTATTCAGCCAGCGCTTACTCAAAACGACGCGCTTAAAAATGCACCCCTCAAAGACAGCGATTATTTTAAAGTTCCAAAGGTCATTGATCAGAACCGTTCAGCTTAGAACGTTTTAAAATATACTTTTGAATAAAACTCCAAATTTGCTTTCTAAAAATAAAAGCAATCAGCAAATAAGGTATTAGCATTAAATAAATAATGCCAGTGTTTAAACTTCTTGCCATAGAATTGGGCTGATGTTCAAGTGTGCTTTCTGCCGCCTGCTTACACATGGCGCATTGTGCGTATATTTTTTGCAAGCTACAAAGTATAATAAAAACAAGTATAAAACCAGTTTTAAATTTCATTTTTTTGATAATTGTTGAAGTTCGTCTCGCTCGCGTTTTGAGAGTGAGGCATATCCATTTTTAGAAATTTTATCTAACAGTGCATTCATCCGATCTTCACCTGTATTGTGTATAACCCGAAAGACCGTTTTTGGTTTAAATAACTTTGGAAATCCTTTTTTCAAATAGTAAGCATAAATAAATCCAAATGCAGCACCACCAACATGGGTTAATTTTCCAGCGGCATTTTGATTAAGGTCAATAAGTGTGCTAAGAACAAATACAAGTCCAAAAAAGTACTTATATCGCAGTTCAATAAGTCCCCATAAGTGAACTGGATAATCGGGTGAAAATACAGTTATCATGGCCATCATTCCTAAAACAGAAGCCGAGGCTCCAATAACGTACCCGGAAGTAAAAAAGCCGAGTGCGAGTACTGTGCAGGCACCCGCCAGTCCACTGTAGATATAAATTTTCCATATATCGGTAGGTTTAAAAAACGTGTAAAAAAATCTAAGATTCATGTAAAATAAAATCATGTTCCAAAACACATGACCCACGCTTACATGCGTAAACATAAAACTTAATAAAGTCCAGGGGTGATGCAGTAATACAATAAATGAAAATGACAAGGCCAAATGCTCTGTTATCGAGGGCAAGCCAATGCTGGTAAGTATATTACATGATAAAAAAATCAATGCATTTATTGAAATAATGGCGAGCTCCGGTTTTTGAAAAAGTTTCATGTGGCGTGTTAATAAAAATTACGATTAAACCTTCGCCAGTATAAAATAATTAAAACCCCAACAAGTAAACCTCCCACATGTGCAAAATGCGCGGTGTTATCACCCGGATTATCCGTAATACCAGAAAATAATTCAATTATTCCGTAGCCTAACACAAACCACTTAGCTTTAACCGGAGGAAAAAACAGTAAATACAGGTAACGGTTCGGAAACAACATGGCAAAGCCGCCCATAAGTCCGAATAAAGAACCCGATGCGCCGATTATAACATAATTATTTAATACTTGTTCTTTCATGGCAATGGCATCACTCAGGCTAAGATGTTCCCATATGTGCGCAGCCTGTTCCTCGTTAATACTTTGTAAAACCGCCGTTATTTTATAATGCAAAACTGCATACTCGGGCAGGGCCGCTCCGAGTCCGGTAAGTAAATAAAAAATTAAAAACCGCTTGGCACCCCATACCGATTCTAATACTTGTCCAAATATGTATACGCCCATCATGTTAAAGAAAATGTGCATAACATCGGCATGCATAAAAATATAAGTGATAAATTGATGGGGTTTAAAAACGGGCGACAAATGGTAATGTAAACCCAAATAATCATCCAGTCGTATGTTTAAACGTTCAAAAGCAAATTTTGCTAAAAATAATATAACATTAATTATAATTATGTTTTTAGTAACTACCGGCAAATAACCAAAACCGCTGGGCCTGTATGAATCGTTAAACATATTTAAGACTTAAAAAATTTACGAATATCAAAATCTTTTAAAAGCATAAAAATAGGTTTTCCTGCAGGGGAATATTGCGATTGTTTACAGGTTTTCAAATCTTCACGTAACCGCCCAAAAACACTTTGTTCTTGAATCCAAGAAGTTGTCCATGAACCCGTTTGCGCCAGAGCCCGGGCAACATTATCACGAACATCTGTAATGCCCTGATCCTGATGTAATAAAAACGATTCGCGCAGTTGTTCCATCCATTCTTTAGCGTGCTGAATTTCAACACCGGATGGTAATGCATATAAGATAAAATGTTGTCCGCCAAATGGCTCTACGCGAATACCAAATAGTAATAAGTCCTGCTGCCAATCACGCATCCATTGGGCTGCTGAAACACTTAATTCAAATTGTTCCGGAAATAAAAGTTCTTGCGCAGGCAATGCAGATTCAGCCGTTTTAGAAAGATAATACTCATAAAGAATGCGTTCACGGGCGCGTCGAATATCCATAAGCATAATGCCTTCAGGATGCGGATATACCATATACCGCTTGGCATATAAAAAAAATAAGTTATTTTCCTCTGCTTCCAGATTAAGAACCTGTGCGGGTGCTTCTGTATGTTCTGGAACGCTGTTAAATAATGCATCCCAGGAAATACCGGTTGGTTTTGGCTTGGGATTAAATTCGGGATGGTATGCCGGATTATAATCAATTTTAGGAGCTTCAAGCGGCTTGTCTGTATTAATTTGAATATCCATAAAACCCATTTCCGTATTAAAATCTAAGCTGGGGCCGGCATTGGCTTTTCCCAGTGCGCGTCGAATCATACTTTGTATTAAATGGTATGCGGTTCGTTCATCGTCAATTTTAACTTCAGTTTTTGTAGGATGAATGTTAACATCTACATGTTGCGGATCTAATGTTAAAAATAAAATATACTTAGGTTGATGCCCATCAGGGATTAACTGTTCGTACGCCTGTAAAACAGCATGATGTAAATAGGGGTAACGCACAAAACGTTCGTTAATAAAAAGATACTGATCTTTGCGGGCCTTTAATGCATGTTGTGGCAAACCTACAAAGCCAGAAATTTTTATGTACGGTGTTGATTCATCAACAGGTAAAACCTGAGCGTCAATCTGAGCACCTAAAACCTGTCGTATTCTTAAAATACTGGTAGTTGCAGGCCAGTGCAACATTTCTGTTTTATTATGAATAAGTTTAAATTCCACGTGAGGATGAACCAAGGCAAGTCTCTCCGTCTCTTCTAAAAGGTGTCTAAATTCAACGCTATCTGATTTTAAAAAATGACGTCGGGCAGGTACATTGTAAAATAAATGCTTAAGTGTTAAGTGCGTACCCTTAGGGCATGAAACAGGCTCCTGAGTAATTATTTTTCCGTCTTCAATTACAATTCGGGTGCCTGGATTTTGTGAATCAGTTGCAGTAAGCATTTCAATTTTTGATACAGCTGCCATACTGGCTAATGCTTCTCCACGAAATCCCTTTGTTGTGATGCTAAATAAATCTGCCGATGCTGTAATTTTTGAGGTAGCGTGCCGTTCAAAGCATAATACTGCATCTTCAGCATTCATACCAAAGCCATTATCACGAACAGAAATTTTTGTTTTACCAGAGTCTTGAATAAAAATATGAATTTCTGTTGCATCGGCATCAATTGCATTTTCCATTAATTCTTTTAGGGCATTTGCAGGTCGCTGTACAACTTCACCAGCTGCAATTTGATTGGCCACAAAATCAGGCAATCGCTTAATAATATTTTGTTTTGCGTTCAGCATTCAAAAGTACTTACAAGTTGATATACAGAAATGCTATTCTAACTCATTTTAATGCTATACTCAACAATAATTTGTATTAACTCGGCGATAAAACACAATAATTTGATAATCAGACATATAATTCTAATAAATGGGGGTTATTTAAGTAAAATGTTAGTTAATTGTTGAAATGTTTTAACTATCTTTATGCGTTTATACGGTACTCTATGCTTAAAAAATATTTCAAGGGAATAGTATTTCCACTTTTATTGGTTTTTATTTCCTCCTTCTCATTTGCGCAGTTAGCGCCTATTCAAAAATGGAATGAATTTTCGGGGGATTCACTACAAGGCTTTAATACTACCGAAATGCTCAATGCTGCAGATAAAGAGAACCTTGATATAAATGCTAGAAATGCATTTTTATACAATCAAAAACGACACTTTATATACCTAAAATATAATTTTTACAATTATAAAAACGCTATAAATGACGGCTTGTATTCGTTTTCAGGAACACCCGCATTCAGGTATTTAGGCTATCAGCCACCCCTAATAAATGTTGCGCCGTGCGTAAATGAAGGTTTTGAAAGTGGTAATATAAACGGCTGGACGGCATCAACGGGTACGAATTTAAATGCATGTAATTATCCGCCTACACCAATTCCGGTTACGTTTCCTAATCCATCCTTTATTACAACAAGCGTAACGCCGTTCGTTGACCCTGTATTTACTGTAATTATTCCACCATCACCACTGGGTGGGTCGGTTGTTGCAAAAATAAGTGACCAGTTTACTGCAAATGCGAATGTTTCTAAAATTCAGCAAACCTTTCCGGTTACATCTACTAATTTTTTGTACAAATTTGCCTACATAGCCAACATGTCGGTTGGAAATCATACGTGTTGTGGAGGGAATTCACTGCCGTATTTTTCAGTTAAAGTTCGTGATCAATTGGGTAATCTCTTAGTTTGTCCTAATTTTACATTTAATTCACCAGCGCAACCAGTAGTAGCTTGCCCAGGTTCTACAAATACTGCCTGGTCTCCCAATCAAATTGTAAATATTTCTGGTAATAACGTATTAGCAGCTCGAAGTAACGGCTGGCAGCAGTGTGCAATAGACCTTACAGCATTTATTGGAACCAATATTACAGTTGAAGTATTTGCCTCAGATTGCGCACCAACCGGTCACTGGGCTTATGTGTATTTTGATTCCAATTGTGATGTTATCAATTTTAATGTTGCTACACCCTCTGGTAGTGTAGATATACCTGCGCCCAATTACACCGTTACACCTATCGGGGTTTGCGGTCAAAACGCAACTATTACTGCACAGGCCGGATTAGGGCCATACAACTGGAATGGTCCTCCCGGTAGTGGTATCACCAATGCCACAACCCAAGCAATTGTTGCAGGTACAGTAGGGCAGTATACACTTTCAATGTTTCCACCGGGCGCGTGTTTTCCCATTAACCGGTTTTTTAATTTAACATTTGCCCCACCAACATCAGTTACTGCAAGTCCTACAGTAATATGTAGTGGCGGGGGTTCTGCAACTTTAACAGCAACGGGAGCATTAAATTATACCTGGAATCCGTCTGGATCTAACACTACTTCAATTGTTGTAAATCCAACAGTTACTACAGTGTATACATTATCCTCACAATCGGGAACATGTCTCGGTACTAATACCTTGCAATTAAATGTTAGTCCTAGTCCTACAGTAAGTGTTAGTAATACCGGTACATTTTGTTCAGGAGCCAATGCTACACTTTCAGCATCAGGGGCTAATACTTTTACCTGGAATCCCGGTGCTTTAACAAGTTCGCAAATAATTGTTTCTCCAACGGTTTCAACAGTATATACTGTTAGCGGAACTAATTCGGTTGGTTGTATTGGAACAACTACTACCAATCTAACCCTCATTGCTGCCCCACAAATTACAGCTGTAGTTATATCACCGGCTTCTGGTTCTGTTTGTTCGGGAAGTCCAATTTCATTAATTGGAACCGGTGCTTTTGCCAGTAATTATACCTGGACTCCCGGAAATATTTCAGGTGCATTTGTAACCTTTACACCTGCTGCAACTACTGTATATACCGTTGTTGGCGCTAATGCCAATGGCTGTTTAGGCTTTACGGTTACGCCCACAATTACAGTTGATCCTGGTCCGTCACTAACGCTTACACCAAGCTCGCCAAGTATTTGTATTGGCGGCACCTCAACTATTACTGCAACGTCCACGGTAGCCACAACATATACCTGGAATCCAGGAGCCATCAATAATAGTTTTGCGGTTGTAAGTCCTACTGTAACAACCAATTACACAGTATTAGGAAAAGATCCTAACGGTTGTATTTCAACCACAACCGTTCAACAATTTGTATTTAATAATCCCACAATAACAATTTCGCCCAGTTCACCC
>RFNG01000131.1 GCA_009927275.1 Sphingobacteriia bacterium
CTATACATTAGATGCGATGCGGGTTGTACAAGGAACCATGCAATTTGGACGTGAACTTTACTTTAATAAACATAACAGTTTAAAAACATCTGTATTAATAACATGGGCTAAATCGGAAGGATTAGCAAAACCCTATTTAAAAGCTCAAAATTTTAAATATACTAATAATGATACAGTTTGGAATTTGATAGATACCGATTTAAAAGGAGCAGGGTTAAATTTACATTGGCGAGAATATTTTACCAGGGGACAAATGGATAAAATGCAAAACCGTTTGGGTGCCTATGCCGGACCCGAAGTATTTTTTCGATTTTGCAGAGTAGAAGCATATGGAACATTTAAGGATTCTACTATGATAAATCCTGTTAAATTTACAAAAGATGGAATAGAGGCTCCTATTTATAGAAATTTATTTTTAGGATTTATAGGGTATTCGGTAGGGTATCAAAAAGCCTTAATTAATGATAATTTATTATTGGATTTGTATGTAAGTGGTGGTTTCTTTTTTAGCAAATACGATGATGAACATGGTTTAACCCAAAGACGAAGATCTCCTATGGTTGATTATACCGGTCCGTATTTAAATGTAGGTATAGGTCTTGGGTATCAATTTTAGTTTAATGTATAAGTTACGCCGGGTTGCGGAATTTGAACATCGCTGTACCCCAATGCCTGTAAACGCGTTTTAAATGAAGTTTTTACGGTGTCTTCGCCATGTACTAAATACAAGGTTTTAACTGTTGCTGCTTCCTGACAAGATAAATACTGAATAAGTTCTCTTGCATCGGCGTGCGCACTTAACGACATCATGCTAAATACCAAAGCCTTTACCTCAACAGGTTCTCCAAACAATTTTACTTGTGTTGCTCCGTTTAAAAGCTTTGCGCCCAATGAACTTGGACTGCAATATCCAACTATTAAAACCCCGTTTATAGCAGCTGACAATCCTTTAAATAAATGGTGTTTGATTCGGCCGGCATCTGCCATGCCAGAAGCGGAAATTATAATGGCCGGCGCTGCTGAATCACTTAGTGCTTTTGAATCGGCTCGTTCAGTGATATAATGCAACTGATTAAAACCAAAAGGATCGGGATCTGTTTGGATATATTCCGTTAAACTGCCGTTAAAGCATTCGTGGTGCCGTCTAACAATTTCCGTAGCGTTTGATGAAAGGGGACTGTCAACAAATACGGGAACGTCAGGCCAAAGGCCCTTTGTTTTCATCCGATCCATTAAAAACACAATTTCCTGTGTGCGGCCCAGGCTAAAAGCCGGTATAAACAACTTTCCTTTATTGGTAACGCAAACATCGTTTACGATTTTTAAAAGCTGTGCTTCCATATTTGATGCAGGTTCATGCAAACGATCGCCATAGGTGGATTCACATAAAATAAAATCTACCGCATTAAAAGGCTGAGGGGCTTTTAGAAGCAAATCGTGATAGCGTCCAATGTCACCGGTATACAACATTCGCTTTGGTGCGGGACTTTGCCATTGCAATTCTACAGCTGCACTACCCGTAATATGACCGTTTTCAATAAATTTAAATTTTAAATTGGCGTTTAGCGAAAACCAATTGTTATACGGAACAGATTTAAAATATTTTAAACTTCGTTCAACATCTGTAACAGAATATAAAGGTTTAAGAAGATCTTGACCTCTGCGTTTTCGTATTTTATTAACATAACGAACATCTGCTTCTTGTATATGAGCACTGTCCAGTAAAAGTATACGACATAAATCAAGTGTGCCGGGTGTACAATACACGGGGCCTTTATAACCATTTTTAAATAAGAGGGGAATACGACCCGAGTGATCTATATGTGCATGGGATAATACAACGGCATTAAGGCGGTGGGGATTAAGTCCCAGATGCTGGTTTCGTGAAAGGGTTTCATTACCCAATCCCTGAAACATGCCATAATCTAATATACACTCAAAACCATCTTCATCAATTACCAGATGTGCACTTCCGGTAACTGAATCCGATCCGCCAATTGATTTAAATTTCATTTGTGAAAATTACAAAATGCATGTTAAACCATTGGCTTAAGCGTTTCAATTAAAGCTGCAGCCTGCATTACGCCCGACTGTTTCCATTGCACCTGCCCCTTTTTAAAAATCATAAGGGCTGGCACACCTCGAATTTGAAACTGCTGCGCCAGTTCGGGGTTTTTATCAACATCCACTTTTAAAATGGTTATGGCATTGCCAAAATGTGATTTTACATCTTTTAAAATTGGCGGCATTGCTTGGCAGGGACCACACCATGTGGCAAAAAAATCCACAAGTACTGGCTTTTCATTTTGAATATGTTCAAAAAAGCTAGGCATACATCAACGTTTTGGTAGGGTACAGGTATTGCAGGGATTCCATAAGGCATGTGCAACTATAAACAATCCTGATACAGTTACTATTGTATCGGCTACCAGTAGTCCGTGAACAGCAAAAAATAAACCACAAACTAAACGGAGTATACACCACGCATTCCAGTTATGGCGCAGCCTGATGGCTATTGACTTAATCATGCAACTGGCGATTTAAATTGGCCCAACCCCCACCGTTGTATACCTCTGTAAACCCTAAATTTTGAAGTATGGATTTTGCTGAGGCGCTACGCATGCCACTTGCACAACACGTTATAACGGGTTTGTCTTTTTTTAATTTGCCGGCCAGTTGCGTCAATTCATTTAATGGCAAATTTTTACTGCCGGATATGTGCCCAGAAGCATATTCGCCACGCGTGCGCACATCAATAATTTGTGCCCCCTGAGCCTGTAATTGTTTGTAATCGGTTGCGGGACCTAATCCCATCCATTGTTTGATTTGATTTATCATGTATTTTGATTTTTAAGCGGATTATATGGTACAAAAAAGTTAAGCCACAGCATGCGCGACCAGCGCAGTGTTAACGGACTTAATGCAATTAACGAACTGGCCATGGCCAGGGCAAACCATAACGTATCCATAGTATTTAAAACGGTTATATATAAAACATACCATACTATAAACCAGCCGGAGGTTAAAGCGTATGAAACATACATTGCACCATAAAAAAAACTTGGTTCACGTTCATACTGAAGGTTACAAGATGAACAATGTTCGTGCAGTTTAAACAAAGCTTTTAA
Source organism: Sphingobacteriia bacterium (assembly GCA_009927275.1). Taxonomy (GTDB): domain Bacteria; phylum Bacteroidota; class Bacteroidia; order B-17B0; family Aurantibacillaceae; genus Aurantibacillus. Next base: position 3,129 of record RFNG01000131.1, read on the forward strand.
CCGGTATGGATTTTTATACACAAATACGTTGCCTTTATGGCAACGGGGACATTTATTAAACCACATTGAATATAAAATTTGAAAAACGCGCATATCCTATTTCTTAAAAAAGTGTATTGTTTAACCCCAACACGTACTGTTGATTCCACATGTTATTGGCATTGGCTTGGCATTGCCAAATTACGTTACAATTGCATCTTCGTTTAAACAATTGCTTAACCATCATGGTGCAAAGTTGAATAATTTATCGGGTTCGGTATGTGATTTTTGTCACATCAAATAAAAAATGGGGTATTTATTTGCTTTGAAAACAGAAATCCAAAAATTAAAATCAATAATATATGTTAATTTGCAAAATAGCAGATTATACCCTAATTTTATTACAATATACTGTAACTATGAAACACCTCTATCTTTACTGCGCCTTACTTTTAACAGGATGGACTTTTGCTCAAACACCCCGATTAGTTTTATACGAAGAATTTACCGGCGAAAACTGTCCGCCCTGTGCGTCTACAAACCCAGCTTTAAATGCCCTTTTGGCGTTACCAACAAATACCCCTAAAGTACAATCTATAAAATGGCAAGTGCCCATCCCTTCGGCACCATCAAATACCTGGTCGCTATATAAAACCAATATGGCTGAAATTGACTGGCGCTGGAAATCTATTGCAAATGGCGGATATGGCTATACACCGGCAATTAATTCGGCACCATCCAGTAAAATTGATGGGCAAGAAGCAACGGTGTTTGGGGCGGCATCAGGTCATCCTGCCAATTTAAATAGTAATGTAATAGCCACAGCACAATCGTACACATCGGCATTTGCTGTTACCATGAATCGTGCATGGGATCCATCAGGCAATGCGATTACACTAACGGTTAATATACAAGCTACAGCTAATTTTAATGCTGTTGGCAATTTGGTGTTTCGTACCGTAATGATTGAAAGGGTTATTGATTTTTCAGTAGCACCGGGTACAAATGGCGAAAAACATTTTGAGGATATTGCCATTAAATCCTTCCCCACGTTGCAATCGGGTGTTGCAATGACATCAAACTGGAGTATTGGCCAAACCCAAACGTTTACATTAAACTGTGCCATCCCATCGTATTGCCGTAAAAAAGAGGAAATAGCTTTTGTAGGCTTTATTCAGGATGATGGCAATCAGCGCGTAGCGCAATGCGTTCGGGCCGATCGTCAGCCGCTATTATACGATGCCCTTGCCCTTGCCGCAAAAATTGATCCCGTATGTTCAGCAAGCTTAAGCCCTCTGGTATATGTAAAAAACAACGGGTTAAATGCCATTACAGCCATGACCATAACACCTTACATAGATGGCACGGCCGCATCGCCCTTTACATGGACAGGAAATTTAGCGGCAGGATCAAATGCAAGTATTACCCTTGCGCCTATAACCAGTCCAACACTTAGCGGTGCACATTCGTTTTCATACCAAATTACAGCCTTAAATGCCAGTGATTTTAATCTTTCTAATAATTCCGCACGGGTATCGTTTTTAGTTGCCAACGCGTATGCTGCCGGGCCGGTTTCAGAAGGTTTTTCAGCTGTAGCCTTTCCGCCGGTTAATGGTTTTGTTGTGGTAAATACAAATGCTGGTCCAAGCTGGTCACGTGTAACCAATGCCGGAGGATTTAATTTAAGTATGCAATCGGCTAAGTATGATTTTTATAACAATACCGTAGCTGGAGATGTAGATGAATTTTATTTACCACCGGTAGATTTATCAGGTGGAAATCCCCCCCAATTACTTTTTGATATTGCCTATGCGCAGCGCAATGCCAACAGCAATGATAAACTGGATATAATGGCATCAAGCGATTGCGGTACTACTTGGACCAATGTGTTTTCACAGACCGGGGCCATGATGACCAATATTGCACCAGTATCCGGCAGCGCGTATGTGCCTGATGTTAACGATCCTACACATTGGAGAAACGAATTGGTAACATTAACCGGCTTTAATAAGTCTAATGTGCTTATTAAGTTTGTTACAACAAATGGAAACGGCAACAATCTGTATATCGATAATATTAACCTCGAACAAACCAGCCCAACAGCTGTAAGGGCTTTAAATTCGGTAGATCAATTACAGATGTTTCCAAATCCGGCATCAAGTCAGGTAAATATAGAATTTACTAACAGTTCAAAAGAGCCCGTACAGGTATATATTTCAGATGTTACCGGTAAACGGGTATGGTCAAAAGAAATGGTTTCAGATTCAAAACGTATAGAATTGCAACCTGAATTACCCGCAGGAACCTATTTAATTCAAATAGAACGTGCAGATAGCAAATGGGTAAAATCCTTAATTATTAAACCTTAAGTTTATGAAATCAGTTCTAGTATTTGCTTTAATAATATGGGTTGAACTTGGCGTTTCACAGTCTAGTATTCAAATGCTAATTTCTAATAGCACACAAACATTAAATAATGGTGCTGTAATTTCATTGACCACAGCTATTGGCCAAGAAACTAAACAAATAGTTGATATCCGCAATATTTCAATTAACACAACCAACACTTACAAGGTAAAACGAAAAGATGTGGTTTTAAACAATGGAGCAGATGCATACTTTTGTTTTGGAGGCAGTTGTTATGGCCCGGGAACGCCCGATGCACCAAATGCTTTAAGTTTAAATGCCGGTCAAAAAGCCTCAGATTTAAATTCGCAACAAAATCCCTATTATCCACTTTCTGCCGATATTTATGAAGGAGGAACTGCGATTGCATTCAGCGAGGTGTATTATAAATTTTATAATGTAGCTAATCCCAATGATACAGCCAGTTTTACTATTAAGTACAATGCATTACCTGTAGGTATTGCGGTTCATAAAACAGAATCAGATTACAAAATTTACCAATGTGCAAATCAAAAGTCTGTTACTGTTACTCGTAAATCTACCGAACCTGCAAAAGGTCAAATATGTAATATTGAAGGCAAACCGGTTTTTCAGTTTAATTGTAATTCGGAGCAAACAGATTTACAATTACAGACGCTTGATGCAGGATTTTACACGCTAAGACTTTCAAACTCCAATGCAATTTTTAAAATTATACTTCCTTAAACAAAAAAACCATGACTAAAACACGTACATTACTTGTAATATTGGCGCTATCATGTACCGCCTTTGCACAAACGCCCAGGCTTTGCCTTTATGAAGAATTTACCGGTGAAAATTGTCCGCCATGCGCCGCTACAAATCCCGGTTTAAATACACTTTTGGCATCTGCTACAAATTCAACCAAAGCTGTAGCCATCAAATGGCAGGTGCCCATTCCCTCTGCGCCTTCAGCAACTTGGTCCTTATACCAAACCAACAAAGCTGATATCAATTGGAGATACAGCACCTATGGGTATGGTATAAATTCTGCACCTTCAGGCCGCATGGATGGTAGAAACGTAACTGTATTTGGCGCGGCATCCGATCATCCGGCTAATTTAAATAATAACGTTATTGCCACGGCACAGTCTTACACCTCGGCATTTAATGTAACAATGTCCAGAGCGTGGAATCCGGGATGTACCGCTGTAACTTTAACTGTAAATATACAGGCTACAGCAAATTTTAATGCCGTGGGCTCATTAGTATTTCGTACCGTTATGGTTGAACGTGTTATAGATTTTACCGTAGCGCCCGGCACCAATGGTGAAAAGCATTTTGAAGACGTAGCCATCAAAGCATTCCCTACCATTCAATCTGGAATAGCAATGGCGCCAACATGGACCGTTGGTCAATCGCAAACATTTACTTTAAACTGTCCTCTACCCAGTTATACCCGAAAAAAATCTGAAGTAGCATTTGTGGGCTTTATACAAGATGATGGAAATCGTCAGGTAGCACAAGCCTGTCGTGTTAACCCCGATCCGGTTCCTACTGATGCCATTTCGGCTTTGGGTGCTACTGTTAACGTAGCATGTTCAAATACCATTGCCCCGCAAGTATCTTTTAAAAATGAAGGTCAGGGTGCAATATCGGGTTTAACCATTAATCCTTTTGTTGATGGAATTGCCGCTGCGCCGTATACCTGGAATGGAAATTTAACCGCAGGGTCAACTACCAATATCGTTTTATCCTCCATAACCAGTCCTACAATTAGCGGTTCACATACCTTTTCATTTACATTTAGTACCAGCGCACCCAATTATAATTTATTGGTAAATAATAACCGTACTAATTATTTTGTAGCCAATACCTATGCCGGAACACCTGTTGCAGAGGATTTTGCCTTGGCAAGCTTTCCCCCACAAGGCTGGGCTATTATAAATGCAGACAACGGACCAACATGGTCACGAGTAACAAATGCGGGTGGTTTTAACCTTAGCATGCAGTCTGCCAAATATGATATTTATACTAATACTAAAATTGGTGATATCGATGAATTATATTTACCGGCAAGTGATTTAAGCGGTGGCAATGCACCTGAATTAAGTTTTGATATTGCATATGCTCAACGCACCATGTTTAACGTAGATCGCTTAGAAGTAAAACTTTCAGACGATTGTGGTGCTACATGGACCACCGTTTATTCAGCAGCAGGCCCATCGTTAACTTCTACAACACCCTACGCAGCTACAGCGTATGTACCCAGCCCAACAGACCCAACACACTGGAGAAATGAATTTATTTCATTACCAGGCTGGAATAAAAGCAATGTGATAGCTAAGTTTGTGGTTACTAATGATAACGGAAACAATATCTATATTGATAATGTTAATCTATCACAAAGTAGCCCTGTAGGTTTAACCTCTAATCAGGGTATTTTGGCGGATATGCATGTTGTTCCAAATCCCTCAAATGGAAATATGCAAATTATAGTACAAGGCCAGGCAAATCAATCATCACAGTTTGAATTACGCAATCTTTTAGGACAAGTTGTTTATTTAAAAAATGTAGATTTACAAAACGGACTAAACCGTATTACTTTAGATTTACAACATTTACCTAAAGGTGTATATACCCTAACAGGTAAAAACGCGTTAAAAGTTTCAAGCAGTAAAATCATTATTGAATAATTACGTTTTATTTATCTTTAAAGCCTGGTGCAATATGTACCTGGCTTTTTTTTGCTTTTGTTTTAAGCCTATAATTAATCCATATAAACCAATAAAATATTTACATAAATTTCTTAGAGCAAATAATGAGTGACAAACATTAAGGACAAAAGTAACTTTGACAATTAATGGACCGTTAATTTTAATTATAAACAAACATGACAAAATCAATTTTAAAAAGTGTTTTACTATTTGGAACAACGCTTACGCTACTTTCATTTGACACACCTACAGGCTGGTTCAATGCAGGTAGCAAGCCTAAAAGCTATGACATGGGTATAGACAAGGGTGCTGGACAGGACGGAAAAAATGCAGCAACAATAAAATCCATTGACAAAAAAATTCACGGCTTTGGAACTTTGATGCAGCAATGCAAACCAGATATGTATCTTAATAAAAGAGTAAGAATGACAGGGTATGTAAAATCAGAAAATGTTACTACTTGGGCGGGACTTTGGTTACGTGTTGACGAGCCTGGTTCACAACAACCGCTTTCATTTGACAATATGAGCGACAGACCCATAAAGGGAACTACAGATTGGACCAAGTATGAAATTGTTCTTGACGTGCCAAGTAATGCATCACTGATTGCGTATGGTGCCTTGTTAGGCGGCACAGGACAAATATGGTTTGACCGTATAACCATTGAAGTAGTTAGTGACAGTGTTCCCGTAACCGGTTCAGCAAATAGAAAAAAATCTGCGACACTAAACGAGCCGACCAACCTCGACTTTGAAAATTAAGTGCGCGTAATAGCGCCAATTTAAATAGTTGTGTTTTTTGTTTCATATACAGTTATATGGTAAAAGGAATTTTATTTTTTTAAATCAAGTTTGGTGGTAAAACATCTGTCTTTCTTCTAGCTGCAAAACGTTTTGGGTTTTTATAAAAAGTATGCTGAATTGGACATAACATTCTAATTAAAAGGAAACATAAATTCAAAATAAATATCGCTAATTAGTGTAAGCTTTTAATTCTAATAAAGTATTTATATCAGACCTAATTAAGAAGGTTTCCTTTACAAACTCAACAAGCACTTCTACTTTTATGAAAACTGGATTTATGAACTATTAAGTGCTATCTTTTAATTCCAAATTCTTTGGCTTTTTCAAATCAGCAATACAAATTTGACATTCTAAAAGGGCTATAGATTTTTACGAACCGATTAATGATTCATTTATTAAATTCAGTATAAAGCTTCAAAAATAATTTAAAAATTATTAATCAGAAGTTTCGTTCGAAATTGAATTTACATGAACTCTTATTAACTATATCTAACGCGGCGTACTTAACCGGTCATTAGAATGTATAAGCAATTTAATTGTGGGTTTGATTGCCAATCAAGAAAATTCTAAAACAATTAAATCTTTTAAATAGCTTAAATGATTTCTTATAATAACGTTACTAATACACTGCTTCATCAATTGTAAAATCAGCATTAATAATGCTATCAGTTGTTATATTTATAAGATTTACAAATCCCTCTGCACTTATATTTTGAGCATAATACATATTATTCCATTTAACAAAAACAGAATACATTCCCGAGGGGCAAATACTTTCAAAATACCCTTCAGTGTTACTAGGTATAATTTCACGTACAGGGGCTGGTAAATTAGAGTAATACGGATGTGTTTGGCTGCTGTATTTAACCGGCGCTGTTAAATACAATTCAGTACGAATGCATTCGGTTTTACAGGTTTGTGTAACGGGGTCTATAGTTGGCATACAATTACCGTGTTTGTAATATATTCTACCATAAAGGCCTTGCTGTAATTTAGGAATTTTTGTGTGTATAGCGCAAGGGGCCGTATTTACTTGAGGAAAATGATCTTTACTGCATGAAATATATAAACCCGTTAGCAAGAAAAAAATTATTTTAATAATCATGGAATAAAATTACATATTCAATAATTGATTTAAGAATCGCATAACGTCCCGAGGTTGATTTTTTTTAGCATCGGTAAGGCTGGGCAAATACAAACTGTAAAAATGCTGTAAATGCGCCATTTCAAGTAAGGTACTTGCCAAAGACTTTGAAAATTTATATGTAGGATGAAATATTTTTATTTCACGAGCCAATAATAAACTAAGCTCTTTAAAAGGTTTAAAAAATAGATTTTTATTAAACTGATTAACGTTGCGCGTTAAGTAAGTTTTAGAACCTTCCCACAGCACAAGTTGATAAAGGGCATTTATATCAAAGCTGGTGTGTATTTTATGTTCTGGCAGTTCGGGGTTTAAAATGAGTTTTAATATAAATTGAATTCTATTTTTAGCTTTAGGTTCAGTTTGGCAATGGTACTGGGCAACATTGTATATATGGGTCCAATATTGATTTACAAGATAAAGCAGCATATGATGCTTGTTTTCAAAATAACGGTATACGCTGGCTTCGGTTGTTTTTATGTTTAATGCCAGTTTTTTAAACGTAAAAGCCTCAAAGCCTATAGTATTTATTAACTGAAGGGCCTTTGTGGTTATTTGCCGGCCTAATAGAGTATCCTGCGGATTTTTTAAATACAAGCGTTTTAGCATATTTATTAAAAAACGTAAAAATAATAGTAATACTATTAATAAACAAAGTAATACTATTACATTTGTAACATGTATTTTAAAACGTTAGTAGGATGGCTCTGGAAAGAGCGTAGGGGCATACAGCGCGTTTACCTTATGGCGGCCCTACAAAGTTTATTGTACATTGGTTTACCCCTTTGTATTCAGGGTGTTATAACGTATACCATGGCCGGTCATTTTTCGGCCTCCTTGGTTTTGCTGAGTATGGTAGCCGTTATTTTTATAGCATTAATTAGTGTATTTAAGGTTTGGCAGTTTAATTTAAACGAATATTTACAAGAAAAGATTTTTGCTGAAACAGCTGAGCGTTTAGCTGTTTATGAAGATCTATCGGGAACCCGTAAACTAAAACTATTACAATTTTTTGAAATTTTAACCTTGCAAAAGGGAATTGGTAAGATACTGTTAGATTTTTCTGTATCCATAGTTAGCATTGGAATAGGTTTATTGATATTACCTGCTTATAGCAGTTGGTTTTTTTTACTTACGATATTACTTGCGCTAAGTTTTGTATACATTTTGTATTATTACGGCAAACGGGCCCAGCAGGCCAACATACTGCTTTCAGAATCAAAGTACAGCATTTTAAAGCTTTTACTTTACGATTCGGCTCCCTCTGTACACGACCATTACCAAAAGTTAGATGCAGAATTAATGGATTACCTTTCGTTTCGCCAACAATACCATGGACTATTTTTAAAACAATTAAAAGGGCTGCTTACTTACAAGGTAATATTTGTAGGTTTTGTTTTGTTTTTAGGCGCCTATTTGGTTCAAATAGGGGAGCTTAACATTGGCCAGTTTGTAGCCTCTGAAATCATTGTTCTTTTTGTAGTAAATGCTATTGAAAAACTGGTATCAAGTATTGGTATATGTTATGAAATGATAACAGCCATAATAAAGTTAAATGCGCTATTACCGCCCGATAATCCCCTACAGCAAAATGCTGCCATAAGTTTACAATTTAACAGTCAAAAACGAATCTATCCGTATCCGTTTAAGCGTCAAAACCGCTGGTATTGGATGGGGGGGCTTATTTTGCTTTTTTTAATTTTAATTTCACCATGGACTCAAACGGTAAATGTTAGCGGATCTGTTTCCGTTTTAAATCCCGAACGTAAACCTCAGCAAATTACTTCGCGTATAGCAGGTCGGGTTGAAAAATGGTATATCCAAGATGGTGCATTTGTTAATAAAAATGATACCATAGCCTATATAACTGAAATTAAAGAAGAGTATCTAGATCCAAAACTTGTTCAACGTTCAGAATCTCAAATTACCTCAAAAGAAACCGCCATGGAATCGTATCAAGGCAAAATCCGTTCAATTGATTTGCAAATTGATGCACTTAACAAAGGGTTGGTTTTAAAACGCGAACAATTACAAAATAAAACACGTCAATACATTGCCAAATTGGCCAGCGATAGTGTAGAATGGATAGCCGCGCAAAATAATTTAAAAATTACTAAAGAACAACTGGCGCGGTATGATGAATTGCTTGATAAAGGAATTGTTTCTAAAACGGAGCATGAAAATCGCAAATTAAAATTTCAGGAGGCGCTTGCCAAATCCATTTCATCAGAAAATAAAATTATTGGAGCCCGTAACGAATTACTTAATGCCAAAATAGAACAAAGTGCCATCAGTCAAGAATACAATGAAAAACTAATGAAGCTGGAATCGGATAAATTTAGCACGCTGTCAATGTATTATGATGCGGAAGGGCAATTAACAAAACTTCAAAATCAACTTAGCAATTATGCCTTACGACAACATTACTATTATGTGTTAGCGCCACAAGACGGTTATATTAATGAATTAACTGCTAAAGGCGTTGGAGAAATTGTTAAGGAGGGCGGTATAATTTGTAAAATAACACCTAAAAATCTTGAACAGGCAGTAGAATTGTTTGTTGACCCGGTGGATTTGCCATTAATTGCCAAAGGACAGGAACTAAGATTAATTTTTGACGGCTGGCCCAGTTTTTACTTGTCGGGATGGCCCGGCGTAAGTAACGGAACCTTTGCTGCAGAAGTTATTAGTTTTGATAAAGTAATATCTACAAAAGGTAAATTTAGAATTTTAGCACGTGCAAAAGGTACACCATGGCCAAATTCAATTCAAATTGGAGGAGGCGTTCAAGGATTTTGCTTGTTACGCAATGTGCCGTTGGTGTATGAACTTTGGCGGATAATAAACGGATTCCCTCCTGAATTTTACATTACTCCAAACGCACATGACAAGCCGCATACGTAACATTACAGGAATACTTGTTCTAAGCTTCAACGCTCTTTTGGCACAAACGGCTCCGGTATCTTTTAATGCCTTTATGGCCCTATTAGAAAATCATCCACGTAATGCAGTGTCGCAACAATGGCAGCAAATGGCACATTCTATTTTAATATCGGGACGGGGACAATTTGATCCGGTTTTATCTGGAGAAACCGAACAAAAGCAATGGATGCAAAAAACAAGTTACCAATGGATACGTACAGAAGCAAAGCAAAATATTTTTGCAGGACATTCGTTAAAGGCGGGATTTGATTATGGACAGGGCTCATTTGTAAATCCAGAATTTCAAACCCCCGCATTAGGTATTCCATATGCGGGAATTGAACTGGCCTTAGGCCAAGGACTCATTATGGATAAACGAAGAGCAGACTATTTAAAATCAAAAGCGTATGGTAATTTATATACCCTTTCGGCGCAGCAAGAAAAAAACGAACTTTTAAATTCTGCTAGCCAAACCTATGTCCAATGGCTAAATTTTAAAGCGCAGCTGGATATAATGTATTATTTTAATAAACTTGCCCAAGACCGTCTCTCTGCATTAAAACACGCTCAGCAAACAGGCGAAAAATCAGTAATGGATACAGTTGAAGCCAGTATTTATTTACAAGGACGCACCCTTGAGGTTCAGGACGCACAATTGGCTTTAAACCAAATTCAAAATTATTTAAGCACTTTTATTTGGAGCTCAACAGGATTGCTTATTGACAGTACGTTATTAGCTAATAATACGGATGTTTTACAAGGTGTTTTACAACAAGCCATGCGAATAAAATCAAATGTAAGCACAGACAGTTTAAATGCCCCTGAAATTAATCGTTACGCTGTAAAATCAAAGTTGCTGGATATTGAACTGCAATACCGAAAAGAGTTTTTAAAACCTACGTTAAATGTTAGATACAACGTTTTAAGTTCAGGAATTCAAGCATTTAATGCTCAGCAATTAAAGTGGTCTGCACAACTAGCATTTCCATTATTTTTTCGAACGCCCCTGGGAGAATACCGGGTAGTAAAAAGCCAATTGCAACAAAACATACTAGAAGGCACTCAAAAACGAGCCGAATGGCTTGCTAAAATTAATGCCCTTGATTTTAAATTAAAACGTATGGCCAATCAAATAATTACAGCACAACAGGCCAGCACATTAAGTAAAACTTTATTAGAAGCTGAACAAATAAAATTTCAAAACGGCGAAGGCACCTTGTTTTTACTAAATAGCCGCGAAAATAAATGGCTAGAAAATCAACTTAAACTCACCGAGTTACAGGCTAAATGGCTTCAGGTTTACTTTGAATGGGTTTATGCCCACGGACATTTAAATTATAAGTTGTAATTTTTAAAAATATAATTCGGTTTTATTTTAAGGGTTTTATTTATTGCGCTATTTGTACTTGTATAATAGGGGACATGTTTTAAGCAGGATTTATCTTATTTTTAAATAAAACAGCATTAAATCATTTAAATAATACTTTAATTAAACAAATAAAAACAGTAACATAGATTTGCATATATTTTAAAATCCAATTAAAAAATCAAACAAATGAAAATTTATCCCTTTTATGCGGGCGGCCATTTTAAAAGCTCTTCAATCACACAAGCGCAAATAAATCCCTATACTCAAAACGTGATTGCCAAAGTATGTCTCGCTCAAAAAAAAGATATAGAATACAGCATTTTAGCCGCTTCCAGTGCTGCTCCGGTTCTTAAAGCGCTTTCAATGCGTAAACGCGCTAAAATTTTAAAGTCTATTTCTGAACTTATATTAAAACACCAAACCCCACTTTGTAATTTAATTGTTTTAGAAACGGCTAAACCATTACAATTTGCTAAACGTGAGGTTTTACGCTGCGCTGAAACGTTTAAGTTAGCTTCTGTTTTTTGTAATTCCTATACCCATTCTACATTTCCCAAACATTGGTCTGCGCAAAGTAAAAATTTTAAATCTGCTATATATCATGAACCATCTGGTTTAGTACTGGCCATTACGCCATTTAATTTTCCCTTAAACTTACCGGCACATAAAATTGCACCGGCAATTGCTGCCGGGTGCCCTATAATTTTAAAACCTGCCCCACAATCACCATTATCTATTCTCTATCTTGCCAAACTCATTCATAGTTTAGATTTACCCAAGGGGGCCTTGTCGGTGTTGCCCATGTCTAACGAAAATGCGCAGCATTTTGTACAAAGTCAACGTTATAGCGTATTATCATTTACCGGATCGTCTCAAATTGGATGGAGCCTAAAAGCATTAGCCCATAAACGGAAATGTATTCTTGAATTGGGAGGAAATGCAGCAACCATAATTACCGCATCTGCAGATATTACAAGGTGTATTCACGATGCCCTTGAATCTGGATTTGCATTTAGTGGACAGGTTTGTATACATGCCCAGCGTTTTTATGTACATCCTGTACATTTTAACAACTTTGTTGCACAAATGAAAACGGCCGTTTTAAAATTAAAAAACGGAAACCCCAAATTACTAAGTACTAGCATTTCTGTATTAATTTCTGAAAAGGAGGCAATACGAATTGAATCGTGGGTTAACAACGCTTTGGAGTCCGGAGCCATTTGCATAACAGGCGGAAAACGTTTTAATACATTTTACGAACCCACAATTTTATGCAATACAAATTCAAACATGCGTATTCATTCCGAAGAGGCATTTGGTCCGGTAATATGTATTAATAAATACAATGGCAGTATATCACATGCTGTTGAATTGGTTAATGATACTAAATACGGATTACAAAACAGCATTTACACGTGCTCTAAATTGGAATATAATTATGCGCTGCAGCATTTACAAACCGGCGCCTTACTTCATAACAAACCAACAACATTTCGTTTAGAACATATGCCTTACGGGGGTATTAAAGAAAGTGGCTTTGGCAGAGAGGGCGTAATTGATTCGTTTTATGCATTTACTGAACCCAAACTCAGTATACATGAATTTTAATTCAGCCAAATTAAAATTAATAGATCCGTAAAAAAAGTTTAAAACACAAAGCACCCAATCCGGCGCCGGGAAGTAAATCCCAAAAATAATGTTGTTTGGTATATAAGGCGCTTAGGGCAATAATTACAGGAAATAAAAAAATGTAATAGCCTAAATCGGGTAAATTTATAAATAGATGACATGCCGTTAATGTAGAAACACTAACATGCATACTTGGAAAACAATTGCTTGATTTATCCATGCTTTGAACATAATTTAAAAACCGTACTGATAAATTATTGCCCTGCGTATGCAACCTCCACGAGTCAGGTGTTTTAACGGGTAAAAATAAAAAGAACAACATTTGAAAAACCAGTAACATAAAAAAACTAAACACGGTATAATTAAAATGCCGCATGTTTTGAAATGAAAAAATCATAAAAATTATTATGGGATAATATAAACCACTGTAAATCCATATCCAATGAGGCTTTAAAATAAACCAAGTATCAATTTTAGAAGAAAACTCTATAGCCGACCGAAACGCATTACGTTGGCACCAAAAATAAAATTGGTAAATGCCTATTATAAGCACCAATGCCATAATGAAAATAATAAAGTAATCCATGTGCTCCATGTAGCGAATATAAACAGTTATATATATTTATGTATATATAAAAATAATAAATCAAGTATTTTTATCAATAAGCCAAGTCCATTTAAGTGCGTGGTGCAGGGGTTTTAAAACTTGATGTGTATTTGATTTTAAAAGTAAGTTGCCCAAATCATCAATGCCCGTAATTTGTAGTGTTTTTGGCACTTCATGTAAATGGTATTCATGCCAAGCATTTATACCCATAAGCGCACTTTCATATAAACTTTTTAATTCATCTAAATGTAAAGTAGGAAAAAATAATTCTTGTAAAATGTAGTCTGCCCATCCTTCGGCAATTTCTGTTGGTTCTAAGGGTGTTGTAATAAAATCTGAAAGTTGGGCACTAGAATGCTGTAATGTACTAAAATCACCTTTTACATTTAAACCCAAGCCCATGCGCACATACTGCATACGATTTCCCAGCCACGTGATTTCAATTAAAATCCCCCCCAGTTTTTTAAAATTGATATACAAATCGTTAGGCCATTTAATACGAATTGGTGTATCAAATAAACCATAGCGGGCATTTAAGTACGATTGCGTCAATACGGCAATTTTCCAATATAGGCTTTCCACGGGCAAAGCAGTTACCAGTGGTCCTGATAGACCAAGGGTGCATAAAACAGACGATTTTAAGGGTGCATGCCATATATTTTCACGCTGTCCCCGTCCTTTGTGCTGATACTCGGCAATAACCAAAACAGCTGGTATTGTCTGGGTTTGTAATAATTCCAGGGCGGTATCCTGAGTGCTTTGTAAAGCGTTAAAAAAAAAGGTTTTTTTATGAATATGGTGCATATTCAGAGCACTAAATAACCTAAATTTGCTGACATTTAGTTGATAATTTAAAAACACATGGCTTTAAAACCAAAATCTTCCAAAAATTCTAAAGGAAAAACAATCAAGCAAACCCTTAAAGCCAAATCACCAAAACGAGTAAAGGTTGTAAAAACACCGCGTGAGCTTCAAGAACGTGAAGCAAACCGTATATTAAATTCAGCTTCTTCAAATACAAAATTACCCAAACGGCCTCGTAAACGGGTCAGCTTAATGCAAGAACAGTCGCTTTTAGAGGCTGTTATAAAAGGTCTGCAAGATAAAAAAGCATCGCATATTAATCAATTGGATTTACGTGAGCTGGAGCACCGTATAGCAGATTATTTTATAATTGCTGAAGCCGAAAGTAAGATTCAAGTGCGTGCCATTGCCCAAGGGGTTGAAGATTTTGCCTTACGAATGAGTAAGGAAAAACCATACCGAACCGAAGGCTTTGAAAATGCCGAATGGATTATTGTAGATTTTATTAATATTGTAGTACATATATTTCAGCGCGAAGCCCGTATGCACTATCAGTTAGAACAATTATGGGGCGATGCAATATCAACACCCATACCAGATTAAACTTATGAAAATATTACATTCAGCACAGTCAGCGTTTTCGGCTTCAGAAGATGAACGAAAAAAACAGTTTGAACGCATGAAAGCCAAATTTAATTCCGGAAAAAATTCTAACAAAGGCGGCGGCAATAATTTTTACTGGATATACGGTGCAGTTATTGCCGTGTTGATGTTTATGATATTTTTCGGTAATGACACAACAGGTCGTATGGTAGAATTAAAACAACCTGCTGATTTTTATAATAAAATGCTGGCTAAAGGCGATGTTGTAGATGTGGTAATAGTTAATAAAAGCACGGTTCGCATTACAATAAATCCCGACAGTGTTTCTAAATTAGACCGGTATAAAGATCCCAAAACAGGAAAATCATACTTTGAAAACCAATATAAAGGCCCACATTTTTACTTTTCAATAGCCGATGTAACGAATTTTGAAAATAAATTAGAAAAGGTTCAAACCGAGGCCGGTATTCCAAAAGATCAACAGGTTTCACCACGCTCTGTTGAAGAAACCCACTGGATGAGTGATCAACTAACCTGGATTTTACCTTTGGTTATAATGATTGCAATATGGTTTTTTATGATGCGCAGAATGGGCGGTGGAAGCGGCGGCGGTCCCGGACAAATTTTTAATATTGGAAAGTCAAAAGCCACGTTATTTGATAAAGACACTCAGGTAAATATCAATTTTAATGATGTTGCCGGATTAGATGGGGCTAAAATGGAAGTTATGGAAATTGTTGATTTTTTAAAAAATCCAAAAAAATATACTGATTTGGGCGCCAAAATACCTAAAGGCGCATTGTTAGTTGGGCCTCCGGGAACCGGGAAGACCCTTTTGGCAAAAGCGGTTGCCGGCGAAGCTAAAGTGCCGTTTTTTTCACTTAGCGGTTCTGATTTTGTAGAAATGTTTGTTGGTGTTGGAGCATCCAGAGTTCGAGATTTATTTCGTCAGGCTAAAGAAAAAGCACCCTGTATTATTTTTATTGATGAAATTGATGCGATTGGTCGGGCCCGTGGTAAATCCATATCTGCGGGGGCAAACGATGAACGTGAAAACACCTTAAACCAGCTCTTAACCGAAATGGATGGTTTTGGCACCAATAGTGGTGTTATAATTTTAGCCGCCACAAACCGGGCCGATATTTTAGACCGTGCCCTGATGCGCGCGGGTCGATTTGACCGGCAGATATACGTTGATATGCCCGATTTAAACGAGCGCGTTGAAATTTTTAAAGTGCATTTACGTAAAATTAAAATTGACGAAAGTGTTAATATTGAATTTTTAGCCAAACAAACACCTGGATTTAGTGGGGCGGATATTGCCAATATATGTAATGAAGCTGCATTAATTGCTGCACGCTCAGACAAAAAACATGTTCAACGTCAAGATTTTTTAGATGCAGTGGATCGTATTATTGCCGGACTTGAAAAGAAAAATAAAATAATAACCCCCCAGGAAAAACGCGTAATAGCATTTCATGAAGCTGGCCATGCTACAGTTAGCTGGATGCTTGAACATGCCAGTCCGCTGGTTAAAGTTACTATTGTACCACGTGGAAAATCATTGGGCGCAGCCTGGTACTTGCCTGAAGAACGTCAAATTACAACCGCCGAACAAATTATGGATGAAATGTGTGCCGCATTGGGAGGCCGCGCCGCCGAAGAACTTATTTTTGGTAAAGTAAGTACAGGTGCATTAAGCGATTTAGAAAAAATTACCAAACAGGCTTATGCAAGCATTGTATATTATGGATTGAATGATAAAATTGGTAATATTAGTTATTACGATAGTACCGGGCAAAGCGAATATACCTTTGGAAAACCCTATAGCGAACATACGGCGCGTACCATTGACGAAGAGGTTAGAAAAATGACCGAAATTGCATATGCCAAAACCAAACAAATTTTAATTTTAAATAAAGAAAAGCTTACAGTTTTAGCTGAAAAGCTACTTGAAAAAGAGGTTATTTTTAAAGAAGATTTGGAAGAGATATTTGGCAAACGCCCCTTTGATAAACCAGAGCGGGAATTAAAAACAAAGCCTGAAACACAAGCAGATGCAACCCCAAATGCAGAATTTAAAAACCATGCCGGTGAATCTGAAACCGATGCATTAAACCCATCGGCAGAAGCACCATCAGACCCGGTTTAATAGGGAACTCAGGGCGTTTTTTAAATCTGTATAATCAAATACAAAGCCGGTATCCAATAATCCTTTTGGTGCAACGGCATTTCCCCGAGTTACCATTTGAGCAGATTCACCCAGCAAACATGTAAATACCCATTCAGGAATAGCAGGTGCAATATTGGGTATTTTACTAAATTGCCGTAATGCCTTATGAAAATTAAGTTGGGTATCTATTGTAGGGGCTGTTAAATTGTAAGTACCGGAACTGTTTCCTGTAGTAATAACCCAATGCATTGCCTTGCATAAATCCATGTAATGAATCCATGGATAAACTGCTTTTCCACTTGAAATGCAAACCCCTAATCCAAAGCGGTACAAGGGCCAAAGGGCCTTAAGCATGCCGGCATGGGCATCTAAAACAATTCCAATTCTAAAAATGATAATACGTTCACAATACGCTTTTAAGGGGGCATATGCGTTTTCCCATTCTACACACAAATGGCTTAAAAAATCATTTCCGGGCGGATTACTTTCATTTGCTATACTGGTTGTGGCGTTAAGACCGTAATATCCTACAGCACTGGCTCCGGCAAAAAATTTTAAGGGTTTTTGGAGTTGTTCCAAAGCCTTGGTTAAACATAAAATACCATCGATTCGTGACTTGCGTAAAAGTTGTTTTTGAGACTTTGTCCAGCGTTTACCCAAAACAGGTTCTCCGGCAAGATGCACAATCCCATCTAAATTATTAAATGCATTTAAATCAATTTCACCGGTACTGGGATTCCAATGATACGTATGCTGTTTTAATTTTGATACCGATCGGGTTAAAATTCTAACCTGATGTCCTTGACTTGTAAAATAGTTGCTTAGCCGCGAACCTATACCACCTCGGCCTCCTGTAATGAGTATATTTGCCATACCTAACAAACACCTTTTTTATAAAAGAGTTCATGGTATACGATTATCATATTTTTATATGCACAAATGATAGAGTGGGTTCAGAAAAGCCCTCTTGCGGAAAAGGGCATGGGGAGGCCTTAATTCAAAAATTTAAATTACTATCAAAATCTGCATTGCCGGAGTCTAAAATTCGTATTAACCGGGCCGGTTGTCTTGGTTTATGTGCACAGGGTCCTGTAGTTATGATTTATCCCATGGGTTGGTGCATGGTTAATGTTCAGGTAGCAGATGTTGACGCTATTTTAGGCGAATTAAAGCAAAACAGACCTTTAATGCGATTATTATGGAACAACACCGAACCCAATTAAGATTTACCAGTTTCAATGTATTTGTGGACACAATATGGCACCCGTTTTTAAAATAAGAGCCGCTCGAAAATCCGATATGCCGGCCCTGCATGCTTTAATTGTAGAACTTGCAAGTTTTGAACGTGCCCCACAGGCTGTTGTGGTAAAGCCGCATCAAATGCAAAAATGGTGTTTTGGCACATCATCCTATTTTAAAGCAATAGTTGCAACTCATAATGGCGTAATAATTGGAATGGCAGTGTATTATTTTGCGTATTCTACTTGGACAGGTCCGGTATTGTACCTTGAAGATATTCTTGTTACAAAGGGTTATCGAAGGCAGCGAATTGGCCAGGCACTTTTTAACAGGATGCGACACATTGCAGAATCGCATGCGTGTAAGCGTTTATCATGGCAGGTATTAAACTGGAATACACAAGCTATCGCATTTTATAAAAAACAGGGGGCTACACTCGATTCTACATGGATTAATGGCAGAATAGAGTTTGGGAAATCAAAAACCAAATAAAGCCTTTCGTAAATTTACATATGGTAAAAAACATTATAGTTTCTGGTGCCGGTCCAATTGGCGCATTGCTTTCACTCAACTTGGCAAAACGGGGTTACAATGTAAAACTGCTTGAACGACGGGCTGATTTTAGAAGCGGCACACTATATGCAGGCAGGTCAATAAATATTGCACTTAGCGACCGGGGCTGGAGAGGAATTGAACAGGCAGGTATTACGGAGGAAATCTGCAAGATTGCCATTCCCATGTATGGACGTTATATTCACAATCTGGATGGTTCTACGGTTTATATGCCCTATGGTAAAGATCAACAGGCTATTTATTCCGTATCTCGTGCTGCAATTAATATTACACTTTTAAATTTAGCATCCCAGCATCCTGCTATTGAGGTGCTGTTTAATCAAAAAACCAATCAACTGGATTTAAGTGCTAAGCGGTTGATTTCAGAGGACACACAAACAGGTTTAATTCATGAACATCAGGCGGATTTATTTTTTGGTTCGGATGGTGCGTTTTCAGGATCACGCTTAAGTATGCAATTACAGCATGATCGATTTGAATACCAGCAGCATTATATACCCTGTGCGTATAAAGAACTCATTATTCCACCGGATATTCAGGGCGGATTTAAAATGGAAAAGAATGCCTTACACATTTGGCCACGCGGCCAATTTATGATGATAGCGTTGCCTAACCCGGATGGCAATTTTACCTGTACTTTATTTTTACCGGCCGAAGGTCCGGTTTCATTTTCAAAGCTTACAACCCCCGATGAAGTGATGCAATTTTTTAAACGTGAATTTTCTGACGCGGTGCCATTAATGCCAACGCTTTGCGAAGATTTTTTTAATAATCCAACGTCTTCATTGGTTACAGTTAAATGTTATCCCTGGGTTTTTAAAAATACGTTAGCACTTATTGGTGATGCCGCACATGCCATTGTTCCATTTTACGGCCAGGGAATGAATTGCGGTTTTGAGGATTGTATGGTATTATCCGGCTTATTAGATCGGCATCGGGAGGACTGGAGCGTGGTATTGCCTGAATACCAACGATTGCGAAAGCCCGATGGCGATGCCATTGCAGATTTGGCCATTGCAAATTTTTATGAAATGAGTGCCAGTACCGCCGATCCAAAATTTTTATTGCAGAAAAAAATCGAAGCACGATTTGCCGAATTACATCCAGATAAATGGATACCCCTTTACAGTATGGTTACATTTAGTCCGGATTTACGATACAGTGAAGCATTAAGACGAGGCAACGTTCAGCAAGCCATTATGAACCAAATTATGTCAAGACCGGAAATTGAAAGCGAATGGAATCAGCATCAAATTGAAACCGCTATATTAGAGGCATTAAATGACGTTTGATTATACATTTATACTGGACACCAGTATAAAGTTATTGGTGTCGATGCTCTTAGGCGCAATCATTGGAGCCGAACGGGAGTATAAAGGTCGAAATATTGGATTTAGAACCATCATTTTAATAACGCTGGGCTCAACATTTTTTACCATCTTATCGTTAATAATTGGCGGCACATCGGATGCTGCACGCATTGCCTCAAATATTATTACCGGTGTTGGATTTTTAGGAGCAGGAGCCATTTTTAGAGATGGTATGTCCGTAAAGGGGGTAACCACCGCATCGTTAATATGGATAAGTGCAGCTATTGGTATGGCCTGTGGTATTGCACAATATGAAATTGCAATAATGGTAACGGTTTCAGTTATGTTAATACTTATAGGATTTACTGGTGTACAGCGCTTTATTGATCAGTATAACCGTGAACTAGAGTACATATTAACCTTGCCAAATGAAAACCAATTGGTTATTGAATTTGAGCAATTAATTAAAAACCACCGTTTGCGTTTTGAGCGTACAGGAATTACAAAACATGAAAATAAAATTACACTTCAATATGAAATTAAAGGTGCTCAAGCACAGCATCAAGCTTTTATTTTAAAAATTCAAAACCATCCACAGGTTATTTATTTTAAAGTTTAAGCAGCGCTTTTAATACGGCTTGCAGTTCATTGCGGTACATTCTATAAATAAGAATGCTAAAACCTAACAACTGTATACAATAAACAGCAATGGTATATTTTGAAAAGAAAATAATACAAATACTATTTACAGCTATAAACACAGCAGGCAAGCCTAATATTTTAAAACGATTATATTTAAAAACAAAGGCAGTTGAAGCGCCTAGCCCCATAGTAAATGTTTGAACAAAGCGCACAGCTAACGATGCCACGATAGCCCCAAATATGCCAATAAGTGGAATTAAAATATAAACTAAAACCAGTTCGGTGGCTATACCCGAAAAGTGGAATCGTAGTAATTGCCGGTTTTGCTTGCTGTATAATAATCCTGCTTGAAAAAAATAAATAATACTACGGGCCGCAAATGTACCTGAAAGTAAACCCAAATAGTTAAAACTGATATAATAGGCAGGATCTTTTACAAGCCATTTAATAAATGCAGGTACAGCCAGATTAAATACACATAACATTAAAATATTAAGGGCGGTAAATGCATTAAAATAACGGTTGCTGTCTGTAGTTGTAGATGCCGTAGCGCTGGAACTCCATAGCTCAAATACCCGTGGATAAATAACTGCACTTAAGCTGTTTTGTAAAAATTCAATTCCAAAAAAACATTTTAAAATTAAATCATAAGCGTTAAGTTCAGCAGTGCTAACATGGTGTAGTAAAAAATAACGATCAACTTGTCCAATAATCCAGCCGCTAAATACAATGCCCACCAGCGGCAAACACATTTTAAAAAGTGGAATCCATTTTTTAATAGACAGAGTAAATTGCGCATAGGTTTTAAATACTAAAACGGCCATGCCCAATATCACAATACCGGAAAACAGCCTAGCGTACAAAGGTCCATATAGGCTATTGGGATAGAGGTAAAGCCCAATTATTGCAATAGATACGGTAAGTATAAAATTAATACCATTAAGAAATAAAAACCGTTGGGCTTGTTGCTGGTATATGAGTACAGTTGTGGAGGTTTTAAAAACCGCATTACACATAGCTGTTATAACTGCGTAAAAGCCCCAGGGCCAAAATTGCATGTTTAAGTTGTGATTAAAGAGGGCTTTAAAAATAAAATTTCCAAATATTGAAAAGAGTACAATCCAAATGAATCCCATTATTAGTAACAATTCAAATACAGTGCCGGTAAATACTCTGGCCTCAGGTTTAGTTTTTAAACGGCTAAATTCAATTCCAAAAACAGTTTCTGTAGACCATGAAAAAAACATTTGGCAAAATAAACTGATGCTGATGTAAAATAATAATTGCGTATAAACTTCAGCATGTAGGGTATTAGTGTAAAATGGTAATAATATAATACCCGCCAGCATGGGTAGCGCACCGCCAATAGTGTATACTATAGAACTGCTTAAAAAGCTGGGGCGGATCATGTTGGCTTATTTTGTATTTTTGAACCTAGCACAAACTTATTCATCTGGAACCGAATAAAAAAGAAATCGCTCAATTTTATGATGGATTTAAACACCATCAGCAAAATCTTGGTATTACCTTGCGGCACCGAAAAATATTTAAAACGCTGTTAAATTTAGGAATCCAAAAAACAGATGCTATACTTGAAATTGGATGTGGTATTGGCACTGTAAGCAGCTTAATTTTACCCTATAACCCAAAAGGACACTATACAGCGGTAGATATTAGTCCCGACAGCATTGCTTTGGCAAAACAACATTTATCTCATTTTAAACATGCCTCATTTGTTGTAAGCGATATGAGTGATTTTAAATCGGAATGGCGATATAATTGGATGGTTTTACCGGATGTGTTAGAGCATATTCCGGTTTCATTACACCCAATGGTTTTTAAAACCCTTCAAGCGCATGCAGCACCACATTGCCGCATTTTAATTCATATACCGCATCCTGAGCGTATACGCTGGCTGCATCAGCATCAAGCACAAAGCCTTCAAATCATTGATCAGGATTTAAATATTGTGGAATTAATACAGGTGATGCAGTCGTGTGGATTTGAAATGTCATATTTTAATGAATATGCATTACATCATAAACCCTATGATTATATCACGATGGTTTTTCGTTTGCAAACCCAGGAAGTGCCTTTTAAACTAAAGTCAACGTGGCGCAGAGCTTGGGAAAATTGGTTAAGCAAGTGGTGATATGCGACTGCTTGTTTTATCGCATTTTTTTCCCCACACGGGCGCTGAGCCGTTTTTGGTGTACGAATCGCAGTATTTTAATGTAACCTCTAATTCGGTTTTAATAGCACCCTTGTTTGGCAGTGGTACAGCCCAACATTTACAACTAAACCACCGTGTTTTGCCGCCCGTGCTTACCTCTCCCAAATCCCGTTTGCAATTGCTGTACAAGGGGCTGTTTAATTTTAAATCATTTTCATACCACCGTAGTGATTTTTTTAAACATTGGTGGAAACAGCCTAAAACCTGGTATAGTGTATGCCTCAGTATTCTGGTTTCACGAGCTATTCGCGCCAGTTCAAATTACCAGCAGTTAATTCATTACATAAACGCCGGAGGTCCGGTAATTGTATATTCTTATTGGGCAGATCATTGGACATCGGTATTACCGTATTTGAAAGATTCGTGTAGCACATCACATTATAAAATTGTAATTCGCTCGCACGGTTCGGATTTAACCGGAGTACACCAACAGGGATACCGTCCGTTTAGAGCTGAGGTATTACAGCTTTGTACCGCCTGGTACGCTGTTTCTGAATATGGTAAATTGTATTTACAAACCCGTTATCCTGAGTTTAAATTTAAAATTAAATGTGCGCGCATTGGAGTGCCTGGTCATGGCAAAGCGCCACTTCCCAATGTAGGGCAGCCTCTTACATTTATTTCGGTTTCAAATATTGTGCCATTAAAACGTGTGCATCTTATATTTGAAGTATTTCAAAATCTTAACCAGGATATCATTTGGCATCATTTTGGTGACGGCCCAGAAATGCCGCGTTTAAAACAAAAAATAAAATCGGCACGCCCCGCTTTTAAAGTTCACTTGCATGGACACGTAGAAACGGATGCATTGGTGTCATTTTACAAAACGCAACCGGTACATGCTTTTATTAATTTAAGTACGCGTGAAGGTCTTCCGGTTTCAATCATGGAAGCATTTTCATTTGGTATACCTGTTTTTGCAACTGCAGTAGGGGGTACGCCAGAACTTGTAAACGACACAAATGGAAGCTGCATACCAGCCGAAGTTACAGATACTGTTTTACAGAATGCTTTAGAGGCTTTTGTGTTACGAATATCAAATTCAAACGATTTGCGCCAACAAGCCTACATCACATGGTTAAATAAGGTTTCTACTGAAAACTACATTCATTTTTTTAATGAATTAAAAGCCTATTCCTCTTCATGAGGTTCAAATGAATAATCAGAATGGTCTGCATCATCAAAAGACGTTTCGGAATCTTCTTCATTATCCACGTCACCCTCTTCACCTTCTAATTGATCCAATTCATCTGCATTAACACCATCATCGTCAGGTAACCCTGCGTCCCTATAAATGGCTTCGTCATCCGGTTCATCCGTAAGGGCATCAACCAGTCCGGCAATTGCAAGTTCAGGCCCAAGTTCAGCTTTTGCCATTTGAACCTGTTTGTATTGTTTAGGGGCAATACCATTTGTATTTGAAATAACCGGATAGGTGGTTTTATGTTGTTCCGTTTCTAATTTAATAAGTTCAATATAAAACGTCCACTTAACCTGCGGATCAAATACGTAAACAAAACGTTGACGCGGCTGCTTAATACCTGCAGCTAATTTCACATCACGCATTAATTTTTTTGGTAACACACCTGCTTTTACATCACTTTCATCTAAAGGCAAATCTTCTTCGCGCAATGTAACTTCACGGCCTTTACGCCATTGGTCATCACTTAAAAAAAACGAGGCAGCATGCTTGCCATCAAATAAAAAAGCTTTTTGAATACAGGTATGAAGCGTTTCAAATACCTGAGTAGAAAGTATGTCAATTTCACGCCAGATATCCTCGTGATCTTCTAAACATATTCTAAAACGGTAAACAGCCATATTTAGTTTTTCGGTGCGTAAATTTTAGATTTTAAAATACCTAACCGGTTAAAAAAATGAATCCATGAAACGCCCAGCACACCTAGTCCGTATGTCATGCTACGGCTAAAATTAATTGAACTGGCTTCAGGAAAATATTTGGTAGGGCAGGTTACCTCTGCAATATCAAATCCGGCATAAAATATTTGTGATATCATCTGATTGTCAAATACAAAATCATCTGAATTAGCCTGATAATTAATACGCTCTAAAACGGTTTTTGAAAATGCACGGTATCCGGTGTGGTATTCTGATAATTTTTGATTAATTAAAATATTTTGAGACAGGGTTAAAAACCTATTAAAAATGTATTTGTATAAGGGCATACCTCCCTTTAATGCGCCTTTTCCTAATATTCGAGATCCAAACGCTACGGGATATAAATCATGGGCAATCAAATAGCATAAACTTTGAATTAATTTAGGCGTATATTGATAATCGGGATGAAGCATTACCACAATATCGGCTTGTAATTGCAGGGCTTTATCGTAACATGTTTTTTGGTTGCCGCCGTAGCCTTTATTTTGCTCATGACGTATAACATGCTTTATACCAATTTCGCGAGCAACCTCTGAGGTATTGTCTTTACTGTGGTCGTCTACCAGCACAACATCATCTACAATATCAAATGGAATTTCATCATAGGTTTGTTTTAAAGTTAATGCGGCATTATATGCCGGCAACACAACTACAATTTTTTTACCCTGTATCATAAGGGTATAAATTTAATAAAGTTTGACTAATTGCAGTTTTATAAACGCTTTTATTGCCTTACCTTAGTTTAACATGTTTAAAACCATTCACCGCATGATATTAAGTGCTTTTTTAAAGCCCTTTGCCGTTAGTTTGGCCGTATCGGTGTTTATGTTTTTTATTATTAAAATTGTTATTACATATTTAGATGATTTTTTAGGAAAAGGCCTTCCGGCATTAGATTTAATGCGTTTATTTTTTTATGCATTGGTGGCAATTATACCAGAATGCATACCCCTGGCGGTTTTAATGGGTTCAATAATGAGTTTTGGTGCAATGGCTGAGCATTACGAACTTGCTGCTTTAAAATCCGCCGGCCATTCGCTTTGGAAAATTTTTCAACCGGCAATCCTGCTTATGTGCGGTATTGCAATAGGCACATTTTTATTTAATAATTATATTTTGCCTAAAGTGCATTTAAAATTTACTTCACTTTTATACGATATTCGGCAAAAAAAACCCTCTATTTCTATAAAAGAAGGCATTTATTATTCTGGAATTAAAAATTACCGTATACGGGTGGCGTCAAAATCCAAAAACCAAGATACTTTACACGGCATCAGTATATATGATCATACCGCTCAACAAGGTAATACAACGCAATTGTTTTCAAAACGCGGTTTTATGCAAGCAACGGCGGATACTTCAGCATTAATTTTACGATTACAAAACGGTGTAAGGTATGAGCAAAACGGTCCATTTGGAGCGTTTGCCTACAGACAGCCTAATACCCTTCAAATATTAGATTTTAAACAGTTAACGGTATTTATTCCCTTGGATGAATTTAAAATGAAACGCACCAACGAAGCACTTTTTAAACATCATGGTGAAATGCTTAACATTTGGCAAATTGATAGCATGGTTGCAGTTTTAGATAGTGGTTTACAAACAAAATACCACTGGATAAATCAACAGCATGCCTTAAAGTGGCAGCCGGGTATATCCACACAAAATATTTTTAATACACGTTCAATTTCTAAAAAACGTTTATCCGAGGCGCAACAATTCACGCGTCAGGCCATTACACAACTAGAAGCACAGGAAGCATTTGTAAAAGCACAAAATGACGAACGCCTAGAATACAAAACCGAATGGCATAAAAAAACAGTTATGTCATTAATGTGTTTAGTATTATTTTTTATAGGTGCACCTTTAGGTGCCCTCATACAAAAAGGGGGATTTGGATTACCTGTTGTTATAGCGGTGTTGCTATTTTTAGTTTATTTTATTTGTACCGAATTTTTTATGGGTTTGGCGCTTGAAGGTGTTATTAGTCCTTGGCCGGGACTTTGGCTTCCGTTTGTATTTTTTTTACCGTTAAGTTTAATATTAACCCAGCGTGCGGCTCGTGACATTCGCGGATTTGATTTTAGGTTCCGTTTTATTCGCTCAAAACATGCAACTACTCATCATCACTCATAAAGCAGTATTTCCTGTAGATGACGGACACAGCTTTGCCATGGCGCAGGGTATTTTAGGCCTGTGTGCCTGCGGTGCTAAAGTGCATGTATTGGCAATGAATACGCATAAGCATCAAAAACCAACGGAGCTGCAACATAATCCGTACCCTGGTAATTTAACGTATGAAACCCATTCAGTTAATACAACACCGGGGGTGCTGTCTGCACTTTTAAATTTATGCAGTGCAGAATCCTATTTTGTAAGTCGTTTTAGGCATATCGTATTTCAAAACGCAATTATTGCCCGTTTAAAACTTCAACATTTTGATATTATTCAGTTTGAAGGTATTTTTCCGGCCCTGTATATAAATATTGTAAAGCCTCTAAGTAAGGCTCTGTGTATTATCCGTACGCATAACATTGAATTTCAGATTTGGGAAGAACGCCAGCAATGGCTTACCAATTCAATTAAATCCTGGTATTTTAAATTGCAAACGGCCCGTTTAAAACGGTATGAGATACATCAATTGCAAAAAGCGGATGCATGGGTACCCATTTCAAAAGAAGATGCTGCGGCGTTAAAGCGTTTGATTAAAACCGACACGCCTTTACACGTGGCGCCAACAGGTATAGAAATTAAGCATCGTAAAAAACAGCAGGCATACAAAGATTTGCTTTTTGTAGGAAGTTTAGATTGGGAGCCCAACCGGATGGGTTTAAATTGGTTTTTTTTAAAAATTTGGCCTTTGTTATGTCAAACGCATCCTGCTATACAAATAACGCTTATTGGTCGTGGAGCACAAAACTATGCTAAAGGAATTTTGCAATGCACGGCTGTTGATTTTGTTCCTGATCTTAACCCTTACTATGAAACACATCAGGTGGTTATTATACCCATATTACATGGCGGCGGTATGCGAATAAAATTATTAGAGGCTATGGCATTTGGAATGCCTGTGGTTACTACCACAAAAGGCAATCAGGGTTTACATGCACTGGCAGGCCAGCATGTATGCGTTGCAGATACGGAATCCGATTTTTTAAATGCGATTGTTTTGCTGTTAACACAGCCTCCATTGCGACAGCAATTTGAAAAGGCAGCACATGACTGGGTTCAAAAAGAGTTTAACCAAACTCAAATTATGCAAGGGTGGTTTTCTCAATATCAACATTGGATTAACACCTTATGTTCGTAATGGCCAACGGTATATTTTGGGGCGCATTTGCAATTATGTGTATAAGCTATATTGTTTATCCCGCAACGTTATTTTTAATAACCCGCTTTATTAAATTAAAACCACGAAGTGTAATTCCCCAAAATCACAACCAAAACCCGGATTGGCCATAGTATGCGCAGCTTATAATGAACAAGATGTCATACTTAAAAAACTTGAAAATATTTGGAGCTTATGGAATGAAGGTATTACTGAGGTTTGGATAGGTTCAGATTGTTCCACCGATGCGACCAACAGTATTTTATCAAACTGGTGTAAAACCCATCAGCACTTAAATACTGTTTTTTATACCCAACGCCAAGGTAAAATTAAAATAATTAACGATTTGGTACAGCGCTGTGAGGCTCCTTTGATTTTAATAACCGATGCAAACATTATTTTACCCTTACAAACGGTAAGCCGTTTACGTATTTCACAGGTCCAGTATCAATCCGATTTAATGGGTGTTTCGGTTAATCGTCAAAGCCCTTTTACCAAAACGGGTATAGCTAAGGAAGAGCGCCGGTATATGAATTTTGAAAACGCCCTAAAAGCTATGGAATACCGTTGTTTTGGTATATTTATGGGGGCAGAAGGGTCCTGTTTATTAATTACAAAATCAGCGTTTATACCCGTACCTTCTCATTTTAAAGTGGATGATTTTTTTCTAACCATGCAAATGATTCGATGCGGCAAACGCTTGCATTATGAACATCAAATTGAAGTACTTGAGGATAACCCCGGAGATGTTAAAGGTGAATTTATACGAAAATCTAGAATTGCAAATGGTAATTTTCAAAATCTAATATTTTTCAGAGATCTGTTTTTTAAACCATGGCAAATTTCGGCCATAGTATTTTGGTTACATAAGGGCATTCGATGGACAGGACCAATTTGGCTATTTTTAATGTGTATAAGTTCAGCAATGGAATGGCATACCCTCTACATGCGAATTTTATTTTTAATTCAGGTGGGTATAATAGGGTTTGCAATACGCAGTTATTATAAACCGCTTAGGGTTCCAATATTGCGATCAGTAGCGCATTTCTATTTGATGAATGCAGCCATCGTTTCAGGGTTTATGGCATTTTTAAAACACGACCCTAAATCCTATTGGAATCCAATAAAACGCCATGTGTAAACGTTTTGGCATAATTATTTTAATGTTATGGGGCAGGGTTGGTCCCAATCAAATTCTTTTATTGAAATACGCCATGCAGACAAATTTACATTTGATAATGCGCAAAGCGATGCTAAACTTTTAATTGGAGCGGTTGCTTTTGAACACGACGGTGCCATTTTATATTGCGATACAGCATTATTTTACGAACACGATGAATCTATAAAGGCCCGTGGACATATACGCATTATTAAAGGGGATAGCATTTCGGCATACGCTAAAGGCATGGTGTATTCTGGAAAAGTACGAATGGCACGCTTAATGGGCGATGTGCATTTGCAAGAAAAACGTATGCACTTACAAACCGATACGCTGGATTTTAATTTAAAAACGGCCATTGCCTATTATACACATTCTGCCCAAAGCACGTATCTGGATAATACGTTTATAAGTAAAACCGGCTTTTACAACTCAAAGCAAAAAAAATTAGTCTTTTTAAGTGCAGTAGAATTAAAAAACCCCACCTATACCTTACGCACCGACACTTTAAATTATTTACTATCCACCTCAACGGCCTATTTTTTAAGTCCCACTATTATGGAACAACAAAATGATTTTATGTATGGAAACCGCGGATGGTATAATACAAAAACACATGCTTCTAAAATTTTATCGCATCCATTGGTACAATCTAAATCACGTGTTTTACGTTGCGACAGTTTATATTATGATGGTATTAAAAAAATTGCCCAGGCATTTGGTCATATAGATATTACTGACACCATAAACAAAGTTTGTGTAAAGGGTAATAGGGGGTTTTTAAATAACCAAAGCAATACTTGTAAGGTGTATCAAAACCCTCGGGCCCGTGTATTCCGAAACGCCGATACACTATATATTAAAGCCGATACCCTTATGGGGTATTTCAAATCTAAAAACTACCAATTAAAAGCATGGTTACAGGTTCAGTTATGGCATGATAAATTTCAAGGACGCTGCGATACGTTACGTTATAATACAGCTGATTCAGTAATGCATGCCAAAGGCAAGCCGGTTTTTTGGTATAAAACAATGCAAACTCATGCTAAAGACATGCAGTTAACGGTATATGAAAATCATATTTACAGAGGGCTATTAACAGGCGGAGCCACAGCACTTGAATCGGTGGATAGTTCTGATTTATTTAAGTTAAATCAAATTCAGGGTAAAACGATGATGCTGAATTTTACAGCAGACACCTTAAGTAAAATCCGTGTTATGGGTCAGGCACGTTCTTTACATTGGATGAAAGACCAAGATGTTTGGAGCGGAATTGAACAGGTGCAGTCTGACGAATATAACGTTTGGTTTAAACATGGTGAGGCCATTCGAATAACAGCACGGCCAAAAACGCAAGGAAAACATATTCCAATTAAAGAATGCTCAGCAGATAAAATATTATTTAATGATGCCGTTTGGAAGGGGCCGCTAAGGCCACAAGGAAATACAGGGTTTTAGCATTTAATGTATTATAATACAGCCTATTATGCATATTGTTTAAGCCATATTGAAAGTACGTATCTACTTATTTAAATCTTAATTTAAAAAAATCTTTTAGCATGAATTAGGCAATTTAATAGTTTAATATTAAATAATATGGATGCTGGCCTTCTTAAAATAAAATTTAAAAACTGTTTATTTAAATACCTGTTTATAAACCTACCTTTTGAATATATGATAAATCCAAAAAAAAGTGTATTCTTGTATATATAAAATATAAATTATGAAAAAAATACTAGGCGCTTTATTCACCCTCCAGTTAGTAAGCCTTTTACAGGCTCAAACGCTTCCCACCTGCTCGTTAGATGCTGCGTTTACGGCCTCTAATAAATATGGCGTTTGGCCAGACAGTGCCACCAATTTTAATGCAGGATTTGTAAATACACCCTATCTGCAAAATATTACTGTTAAAGTTCCAAAAGACACCATTCAATCCATATTAAAGTTATGTTTTACGCGCTTTGTAGTTTCAACTCCTAGTAATGTAGTTAATTATGGCTTACCGCAGGGGCTAACCTTTGGATCGAGTAATACGGTTGTGCCAAACGGCACCGTTAATGGAGCACCCTCCTTACGGTTTCCCGGAAATTCCAATGCGTGTGCCAGTGTATATGGTACTCCAACGGTATCGGGCACCTATACACTTCAAATGCAAATACAAGCCTATGCTACTACAACACTATCCATTGCACAATGTCCTGCCGTACCAAACTTTACTTCCGGTTTACTGGTTAACACCACTTTATTAAAGTATTATAAAATTGATGTTAATTTATCAACCGGGATACAAAACACTGCATTCTCAAAGGGTATTCGTTGTGATAATCGAGATGTAATTAATTTATTGCCGGAATCTCAAAACCTATTTATTTACTCCATAAGTGGCAAACTATTAAAGCAATTTAACATAGAACCTTTTGAAATTAAACCAAATCAACTTGCGGATTTAGAAATGGGAATTTATATTCTCAGGTCCAATCATACACGGAGCGAGTCGGTTCAAAGAATTTTGATTCATTAAAATGACGTGACCCGCATACGGTTTCTTTATTTTTTATTGTATTTACTAAATGCTTCTATGGGTGTTTCACAAGACCTTTCGGGTTTTGTTGTAGATGCTTTAAATGGAGATACATTACGTGGAGCGATTGTAAAAGCTGGCGATGTAAAATTAACCAGTACCGACCACAAGGGGTATTTTTTGATCCGGGATATTACAACACCTCTAACTATTGAAATATGTTATGCCGGGTATCAAAATTTAAAAACATTTTTCAGGCCGGGTCAAGACAGTAGCTATGTTACCTACTATTTAAATCCCGATGCTGTACTGGATGAAGTGGTTGTTAGCGCCGGGCGTTTTGACCAAAAACGATCTGAGCTAACCGTAAGCATGGATATTTTAAAGCCCGATCTTATTCAACAAAAAAATACTACACAATTGGATCAAATTGTAACACAGGTGCCTGGTGTAACGGTTCAAGATGGTCAAGCAAGTATACGTGGCGGCAGTGGATTTAGTTATGGGGCAGGCAGTCGTGTTTTAATGCTTTTGGATGATATGCCCATGATTTCTGGCGATGCGGGAGATATTAAATGGGCATTTTTGCCAATTGAAACAGTAGAACAAATTGAGGTTATTAAAGGCGCCGCATCCGTTTTATACGGATCCGGCGCACTTAATGGTATAATACATTTGCGCACACGGTACGCCCGCGATAAACCCTTTACACAATGCTCGGTATTTATGGGCAGTTATGATGCACCACGCAGCACCTATAAATGGTGGCCGGGCACATCACAATTTCAGCGTGGTTTTACCTTAACGCATATACAACGTATTAAAAATTCTGATTTTTCATTTAGCGGGCAGTATTTTTATGATGCTGGATATAGGTTGTTTGAATTTGAGGAACGCGGTCGTATTAACGTATCATGGAGGTATACGTCTAAGCACATTAAAGGATTAAGTCATAAAATATCGGGAGCTGTATTGCAAAACAAGGGCGGCATATTTTATTTATGGCAGCATTACGATTCGGCCTACATACCCCAAAATCGTACTTTGCAAGCATTTTACAGCATTAATGCAAATCTTGATAATGTTACTGAATATTTAATTAGCGCGCATCATATCAAGCTGAGTTTACGAAATCGGTATTATTACACCAGTAATTTAAGCAGCGCCTCACATTTAGATTATTACGAATTGCAATTTCAAAAACAATGGCATTCCAAATGGGTGTTTAATAGCGGTGCAATTTTAATGCAAAATAGAACGCAGTCGCTATCGCTGTATGGAAACCATCTGGGCAAGCAATTTGCATTTTACAATCAAATGGATGCATCACCTTTAAACAGGCTGCATGTTACGGCTGGATTACGACTGGAGTATGCTACATTAGATTCTGTAAGTACAGAGCACCATTGGTTTGGACAAGCACGTCCCATTGTTCCGGTATTGCGATTAGGCACCAATTATCAATTATGGAACGGGGCACATGCACGGGCCTCCTATGGTCAGGGGTATAGGTTTCCCAGTACCGCCGAAAAGTTTGTTAATACAGGAATTAGTGTTTTAAAAATTTTTCCTAATCCTAACTTACAGGCCGAGCGCGGAGAAAATATGGAATTGGGAATAAAGCAAGGCTTTGCATTTGGAACAATAAAAGGCCAGTTAGATTTGGCTGCCTTTTGGACCAGGTATTCTAACATGATTGAGTTTGTTTTTAATTACTACAATACCAACCCCAATTTACCTTTAAATGAAAAATTAAATTATTACGGATTTAGATCTGAAAATTTAGGAAAATCGGATATAAAAGGTATAGAGGCTAGTGCTTCATCGGTTTACCAAAATGGCAATTGGAATATTCAAACCATGGGCGGGTATACATTTATTAATCCCATAAAGCCTGATTTTAATCCCGTATCTGATACACTGGGTTTAGCACCACCATTTTTAGATGAGCAACTTTTAAATACGCTTAAATACCGTAGTAAACATTTATTTAAGTGGGACCTCCAAATTGCCTATAAAAAAATTTCCTGCGGCTGGAGCAGTAGGTATCAAAGCCGGATTTTAAACATTGACAATCGGTTTATTAAACCCGTATTTTATGAATTGGGAAATGGTTTTGAAGCAGACGATGCGCCCAGCATATTACCGGGTTTAAAGGCTAATTGGAATGCATTTAGCAAGGCATTTTGGATTCACGATTTTCGTTGCAACGTGCAATTAACACCTGCTTGGACCTTGGCCTATTTAATCAGTAATGTTAGTAATACTGAATATCAAAACCGCCCTGGAGATATGCGCGCACCCCGCATGCATCAAATTCAAATTACATTTAAACCCGTTTATAAAAAGACTAATTAATTCCAGTTAATAATTAAAACCCATTAAAATGGATTTTAAATAATGACTTGGTAAATCTTTAAAAATTACCTTTTAGATTTTGCAGATTCAAATAAGGCGCGCAATTCTGTAGCCTCTTCGGGCTGTATGCGTCCGGCTAATAGCAATGATAATTGCCGCCTGCGAAGCGCAGCTTCATAACGTTTATGTTCTTGTTCGGTTACTGGTACCAGTTCGGGTACAGGTAAAGGTGTGCCGTTTTGGTCAACGGCAACAAAAGTAAGTATGGCTTCATTACATTTGGTTTTTTCACCTGTACTAGGATGTTCAACCCAAACGTCAACAATCACCTCCATGCTGCTGTTAAATGCTCTGCTTACTTTTGCCTCTAAGGTTATAATACTGTTTTGTCGAATAGGGTGTTCAAATGAAACATGGTTAATAGAGGCCGTTACAACTACCCGGCCGCTGTGCCGTTGCGCAGAAATAGCAGCGGTAATATCAACCCATTGCATGAGTTTACCGCCAAATAAATTTTGAACGTGATTGGTATCGTTGGGTAATACAAATTCTGTTTTTATGCAATGTGATTCGGCAGGCGTTTTAGATTTCATGGTTTTTTAGAAATCCAAACCGATTGATGTAATGCCGTTATGTGACGTGCTTTTTCCGCTGCAACTTCGGGGGTATATTTTTTTTCAGAACATACCCGTATTAAGGTGTTTACCATTTCAAATCGAATCGGGTCTTTAAATCCAAGGCGCGTTAAATTTTTAGCAAGTTGCTGTGCGTTAAATGCTTCACGAAAAGCACCAAAAACCAAAATGCAGCTACCCGTTTCGTTAAGAGCGGGGGTGGGTAAAGTTATATTAGTGCTAATTAAATTTGAACAAGCCCTGTAGGGTTGCAGTGGAGGTGTTGTAATTAAATTATTTTGAAATTGGGCCGGTTCATTGCTTGTTATACCTGCAAAATTTAAATATTGCGGCTGTTTTAAAATCATAAAAGCCAGTAAGCTGCTAATAATTAAAAAACTTGCTGCAATAGCCGTTTTTAGCAAAGCATTTGAAACTGTCCAAGGTTTAGAAAGTGGTATAATTTTAGCTTCGGGCGGGTTAAATGCAGCTTGAACGGGTTCAAGACCAAAATGTTCTAAAGACCATAAGCTTGAGATTGCCGGTTCAAAAGCAAGTGATCCATCTAAATTTTGATATAAAGTTCCAAGACTTGGAATTACTAAGGTTTTACGGGTTTGAAGCAATGTGTTACAATGTGCCGTAAAGGCTTCAATGCGTTGCGTGGCTTCTGCCGGTGAAACACTGGATGTTGATATTAAAGCGTGTTTAAGCATTCCATCATCCTGATTAAGCAAGGGATTGAAAGATGGAACTTTTGAGGGCGGGGTAAATACATGAGATGCATTTTGTTTGGCGGGCACATGGTGTAATGTAAAACCTCCAAAACCTGGAATGATCACATATTCATGTTCACGCAAAACAGAACATACAATTGTAAGCAATTGCTGCATGTTTAAAAGTACAAATTTTAATTTAACATAAGCGGTTCTTATATCCTGAGATATTAACTAAGAATCTGAGGATATGAACATTTTTTAATACTTTTAGACATGGTACTTTCTATTGTAATTCCAGCCTATAATGAGGCCACTACAATTCATTTAATACTTGATAAAATACATGCGGTACAGCTTGACGGTGAATTTAAAAAAGAAATTATTGTGGTTAATGACTGTTCAAAAGATAATACCGCGGATGTTATTGCCACATATGCTTTAAAACACCCCGACTTAAACATACATCACGTTTCACACGACGTTAATAAAGGCAAAGGGGCCGCATTGCACACCGGAATACAATACGCTACAGGTGATTACATAATTATTCAAGATGCCGATTTGGAATACGACCCCGAAGAATATAACCTACTTTTAAAACCTATACGTAATGGCATGGCAGATGTTGTATTTGGCAGTCGTTTTATGGGAAGCCAGCCACATCGCATTTTGTTTTTTTGGCATTCAATAGGTAATAAATGCTTAACATTTTTAAGTAATATGTTTACCAATTTAAATTTAACCGACATGGAAACCTGTTATAAATTATTTCGTGCCGATTTAGTAAAATCCTTAAAGCTGCGCGAAAACCGTTTTGGATTTGAACCGGAAGTTACTGCTAAAATTGCCCGTATACCAGATATTCGTATTTATGAAGTGGGTATTTCATATTACGGAAGAACCTACAAAGAGGGAAAAAAAATTGGCTGGAAAGACGGCTTTAGGGCTGTTTATTGCATTTTAAAATACGGTTTATTTAAAGCCTCCTAGCACATCAATACAGCGCCTTGCAGGTTTAAAAAACAGAAATTTATTACTTTAAAATTTTAAAAGCATACGATTTGGCATCGTTTAAATTACGTTTGGATTTAAAAAACACCATTACATAATCTCCTACAGGTAAATCTAAATCAAGCCAGGTGCCATTCCAAGGCACATAATTTTGTTCTTGATGCAAAACACGATTTCCATTTTGGTTGTAAACGTCCATTCTAAATTCTGGAAAATATTCAATGTTTTGTATCTCTAAAACATCATTAATACCATCACCGTTAGGACTAAAAAAAGATGGAACAATGATGTCACAGCCTGCATTTTTAATTTCAAAAACCATTATCGTGTCTTTAACCATACGCTTAGTACCTGCATACCAAATGTGGCTTATACCTACCAGGTGCAAGCCGGGTTTTATGCCGTTAACCTGAAAGGTATTTTTTTCTCCGGTACTCCATTCAACCCAAATACTGTCTTGCGGCATACGTTGTTGCACACTTAAATAAACCGCAGCAGGGTCACAGGTTTTTGCAAAGGTTGTAATTTGAAAACGGGTTTGCGCTTTAAGCCCCGCTGAGCATAAAATACAAATGATAAAGCCAATACTACGCACAATGTAAAAGTAGTATTTTACCATTTACGTGCTTATATATTGTATTTTTGAACATGCAACCTATTATTGAACCCCAATCTAAATCTGTTTTAGAAACAGAGTTACATTCAGGTTTATGGATTCGCAAAACCAATAACGGAGAAAATGATATTTATATTTTTAAAGATCAAGAGGCACCACATGTGTTGTTAGAAATTGGCCGCCTTAGAGAAATTACCTTTAGGGCTGCTGGTGGTGGTACCGGTAAAGCTTTGGATTTAGATGAATTTGATAGCGGTCCAAACGCCTACAGGCAGCTTTTGGTATGGAATCCGCGTGATAAGGAAATTGTGGGTGCTTACCGTTTTATGATTTGCAGTGAAGCACTAATGATACATAATCAACCTTGTATTTCAACAGCTCATTTTTTTAAGTTTAGTACGTTTTTTTTAAATTCAGTTTTACCCAAAACTATAGAGCTTGGCCGATCCTTTATTCAGCCTGCTTACCAGCTGGCTTCCGGAAGCAGAAAAGGTCTTTACAGCCTAGATAATTTGTGGGATGGACTTGGCGCATTATACGTAGATTATCCTCAGCACACGTATTTTTTTGGAAAGGTTACCATGTACACCTCATACCCCAAAGCAGCCCGAGATTTAGTATTAAATTTTATGTTACATTATTTTCCAGATACCGAAAATTGGGCGCAACCTCATCAGCCTATAGCAAACTTTATACCCTCTGTTGCCATACAAAAGCAATGGCAACATTTAAATTATAAAAGTGGCCATGCTAAATTATCGCAAGATCTTCGCGCTATGGGCACAGGCATTCCGCCCCTTATAAATGCCTACATGAATTTAAGTCCAAGCATGAAAATGTTTGGTACAGCTCTAAATCCTAACTTTGGAAATGTGGAAGAAACCGGAATTTTGGTTCATAGCCCCGATATCTATTCTCAAAAAAAAGACCGTCATATTTTAACCTATAAATCCAGGCATTGATGTTACGTATTACTTCTTGCCGTTTTTTACTTAGCAGCACCGATGTAAAAAAAATGGGCCCACACCCGGCTTTTGAATTTGCATTTATTGGACGGAGTAATGTCGGCAAATCTTCATTAATTAATGCACTAACACAGCGCAAAAATTTAGCTAAAACATCTGCTACGCCGGGAAAAACAGCATTAATTAATGTTTTTAAAATTAACGAGAAGTGGAATTTGGTTGATTTACCGGGTTACGGTTTTGCTAAACGCAGCAAATCAGAACAACAAAAATTTACAAATCTTATACAGCATTATTGTACCGAACGCCACGTTTTAACCTGTTTATTTATTTTAATTGATATACGTCATGAACTTCAGCAAATTGATGCGGAGTTTATAACTTGGGTTGTTCAGCATCAATTACCTTTTGCACTTATTTTTACAAAGGCAGATAAATTAGGCAAGCAAAAAGCGGAGGCGCAGCTTAAGTATTTTGAACAAAAACTAAATACCATATTGGATGAAGCGCCTAATATGTTTATGTCATCTGCACTCTATAACACAGGTGTATCTGAAATTTTAAATTTTATGGGTCATGTAATGCAAGTTCCGGCCCATGAGTAACTGGAAAGCCCTTCAGGATGCTGTTAAAACCCGATTTGGTTCAGAATTGGACCACGAGGCCTTATTATTTATTATTGGATTACAAGAACTGGCACAGGTAAATCGCAGTTTTAAAAAACAGGAAAAATTAGAAATCATGCATATTGCGGTATGTGTTCTGCTTGCACCTTATGGGTTTTATAAATATACGGGCCGTGACGCAGACGGTTGGCCACATTTTGAATCTCTAAAATCTTTACCCAATTTAACGCCAAAGCAACAACATCGATTAATAACCGAGGCTATGTTGCACTATTTTACAAATCAGGAATTAATTTAATTGCGCAATAATTTTATTTTAAAAATGAAATAATTTAGATTACACGTTCTATGCCAATTCCAAAATGGATGTTTTGTTATAAATTGTACTTTTATAATATGAAATTAATAATCCTCGTTTTCTGTCTATTGGTTCAAGTTGGTATTAATGCTCAAAACCTCATGGATCTTAAAAAAAATGTACAGCAAAAAATTCAACAGCAAGCGGGTTCGTTTTCTGAAGATGAGGCAGCAGCAGCCCTT
This sequence comes from Sphingobacteriia bacterium, assembly GCA_009927275.1. Taxonomy (GTDB): domain Bacteria; phylum Bacteroidota; class Bacteroidia; order B-17B0; family Aurantibacillaceae; genus Aurantibacillus. The sequence goes on from RFNG01000131.1 coordinate 42,596, forward strand.
CGCCAAGCCCTATCACAGGGAGCAACGTTGGGTGCAGAAGCTGTACACAAAACAGACGGATATTTTAAAAATTTAAAAATTAAAATTCCGCTGCCTGCCGATGCGCAACAGGCGGAAACCAAAATGCGTAATATTGGACTTGGGGCAAATGTGGATGAGGCATTGCTAAATATTAACCGGGCTGCTGAACAAGCCGGAGCTGCTGCTAAAGATGTTTTTGTACAAGCCATTCAGGGCATGACCGTAAAAGACGCCATTTCTATAATAAAAGGGGCTTCAGACGCTGGCACACAATTTTTAAAACAAAATGCCAGTAACGGTTTGTATACTCAATTTAAACCCATAATTGAAGACGCCTTACAGCAGGTTGGCGCCACTAAACATTATGCTGCGCTGGCAACACAATACAACCGTATACCAGGAGTTTCTAAAATTAATCCCGATTTAGCAGATTATACCACGCAAAAAGCCATTGCGGGTTTGTTTATTTTAATTGCCGAAGAAGAGCTTAAAATCAGAAATAACCCTGCAGCACGAAGTACCGAGCTATTAAAAAAAGTATTTCAATAAAGTGACTTTACTTATTATAGCATTAGCAGCAGCACCAGCTCTTGCAATTGCAGTTTTTATTTACTGGAAAGATAAATATGATCCGGAACCTAAAAAACTACTGTATACAAGTTTTGCATTAGGCATGGCATCTTGCTTGCCGGCTGTACTTTTTACAATATGTTTTAAAGCATTAGGCTTTGATGAAGCGTCACATGATGTTTTATTTTCACTAGTGTCATGCATTATTGCTATAGGCCTGTCGGAAGAAGGCAGTAAATATCTTATGGTTCGTTATTACGCCTTTAAAAAACCTGCTTTTAACGAGCCCTTTGACGGTATAACCTATTCTGTAATGGTATCTTTAGGTTTTGCTACGCTTGAAAATTTTTTATACGTTTTTAAATCTGATAGCCCACTGCAAGTGGCCCTCTTACGCATGATTTTTTCGGTACCCGGCCATGCTGCGTTTGCAGTTATTATGGGGTATTTTTTAGGTCTTTTAAAAATGGGAAAAACCCATTATGGTTGGGTTGGCTTATTTGCTGCAGCCACGGTACACGGTATTTTTGATTTCTGTTTATTTAATGCCGAGCAATATTCTGGTTTGATGTTATTCTTTATTGTAGTTTTCTATTTAATGATGCGGTTTTCATTAAAAGCTATTCGTATTCATCAGCAGCAATCACCATTTAAAACCCAGCATTAAAATGGAACATCAAGGGCTTTTAATTTTTATAATAGTAATATTAAGTATAGCTGCATTTTTTTTATCAAAGCGTATTGCTCCTAAAGTTAACAATACCCTTGTAATGGTTTTTGAAACTGAAAATCAAATCCGATTTGAGCTGGCTCAAAATCTGTTACATGAACATCATTTTGAGTTTCAAATTCATACCACAAAAGACGCTATGTTAGCTTTGGGTACTTATCAAATATGGGTAGACAAAACTAAAGTAGATGCTGTTAAAGCCGTTCTAGAAACTTTTATTTAGTTATTTAATAACTCGAAACACACTGGGTTCGGAATTTCCCGAATAAACAATGGTGTAAATGCCTTTGGGCCAAGTTAGCGTTGAAATTGTAATGGGTAAACCGTTTAAATAATTTGAATACAGTAATTGTCCGCATAATGAATACACAGATATTGTACCTGTTACCAATGCATTGGGTTCTATATTCCATTGTTCGGCATCCAAAGGTGCGTAAACATGAATAGCGGAGGTTTTAACAGTATTGGCAACAGTTGTTTTAGCATCCCAAATGGCCCAGGCAAAGTCAGGTATATCAATAAACGGATTTCGGTTATGTTGATATTTTAAATAAATTAAATCATTACGGCGGCGCTCATATGCATCTACGGGATCTTGAGCATGCCATTGCAATAAATCTGATAGTTTGGCCATAAGCGGTGCTGGATCATGGTTTATAACTGGTAAATAATCTATTAATTCAAGGTCGGGTTCACCATTTTCGCCTTCGTATCGCACAGCCATGTAAAACAGCATACGGGCTACATCACCTTTATCTTGATCACGGGGTTTCCATATCCATTTTGAAGAGCTGTAATACGATCCTGAAGGATTACCAGAAACCACATAAGGCTCATTGCATTCGGCAAACCAACGGCTGTTTCGGGCTGCATTTATAGTTTTATCAATTGGCCGTAAGTGGTGAACATCTGTGCCTGCTGGAGGATTTACATCAAAACCGCCATGTACTTTTGCCCAAACGTGTTCGCGTTCCCAGCCATTACCATTGTTATATTCTTGGGCGGCATTAACAGACCATCCCGTATAGATTTCAATAACATTAGATGCGTTTAAGCTGTCGCGATCTAAATCTTTTAAAATATCCCAAGTGTCTGTAGTATCTGCTGTATATTCGTATACACGATGATTTTTAATGATATTGTACAGAGCCTGTTTTAAAGATACACCGTAAAGTTGCGTTGTACTGTTATAATACCCCTGGGGTATTTGTGCAAAGAGCACATTCAGTAAAAAGCAAATACCAAAAAGTAATCGCATGTATAAATATAGTAAGCCTACATTAAACGGGTAAATAAGTTATGGTATTCTTTTAACAAGACATTGCTAATAGTGAATTAGGAAATATATATTTATGTAAACCGGATCACTTTTTTTTAAATATTTTTAATTAGGTGGTGCCTTCGTTTTAGCATTTAGTTGTTTAAATTATTT
>RFNG01000001.1 GCA_009927275.1 Sphingobacteriia bacterium
AGTTAGCGGTCATGCTATGACTAAACACCCACGATTAAATTGAAACATAATTTTAAGACAGTATAATGAAGAAATTAGCACTAGCAATATTTGGTTTGACAGTATTCTTCTCTGGTTGCAAATCAAGCAAAAAAAGCAGCGTAAATTTTATTCCTGATAATCTAACGGAGAAGTTTTATTGGAGCCCAGCCGAAATTAGCGGTAGACACTTTGACAAGGCCGCAATGTATCTTCCAATTAGTTTCGACACGGTATCTGAAATACACTACTCCCAGTTCGACCTTGGTTCTGACGCAACTATTTTATATCAAAATAATTTAAAAAGCATTACGGAATATAATTATTTAAAATTGGACTCTCTATCTGATGCAAATACAGAAAGACCTTTGTTTATGATTAAAAGTGTGGAATTGAATATCGGAAAAATAAATTTTGGTAAACGGAATGTGTTAGGTTTTTACAATTATGGTGAGCCAATCACACGAAAAAAGAATGCATCAGTTTCAGAAAATAGTTTAGGAACTATTGGAGCAGATATTGTCCAAAATAAACTTTTGGTTATAAATTTCCCTAATCAAACAATAAGTTTTTTCGATAGCACCAACAGTACTTTGGAAAACTATTTTTCTTTTATAAAATGCAAAATAGAAAATAATAGAATTATGGTTCCGATTATGGTTAATGGAAAAACTCATTACTTTATGTATGATACTGGCTCAAGCTTATTTCCAATGATGACTTCTTTTAATAATTGGAAAGAAATTACAACGCAAAAAATCAATGACACTTTAAGTGTTACAAATTTTGGTAACCCTGTTATAATGGTTGGTTCAAACTCTTCAAAAGAAATTAATATTGGAATGAATTCATTGGCTGATTTCGCTGTTTACTATGCAAAAGATAATAATTTTGACAAAATGTTTGAGCAATTGAAATGTGACGGGATTATTGGAAACGCATTTTTCTTTAACAAGACAATTTGTATTGACTTTAAAACAAAAAGATTTGGAATTGCAAAATAAAGCACGAACCGCTAACAGCACCTACAAGAAATTGGCGGTTCATTGCTTAAATGAAGCTTTGTGCTTCGTATCAAGTTCAGTGGCGGCAGACAGTTTTCGTCTCCGAAATCGCCAACTTCTTGTAGCTGCAAA
>RFNG01000109.1 GCA_009927275.1 Sphingobacteriia bacterium
TCCTCAACCCGTTTTTGGGTATGCAAATGTAGTGTATTTAATTAAATTAAACAATCAGGAACTAATAATTTGTTCGCTATGGGCCTCGGTATTTACTTCACGAATAACCTTTGAAATAATCCCTTTGCTATTAATTACAAAGGTATTACGCAATACACCATCGTAGATGCGTCCCATAAATTGTTTTTTGCCCCAAACATCATAGGCTTTTATAATAGTTTTATGGGTGTCAACCAAAAGTGAAAAAGGTAAATTATATTTTTTAGCAAATTTAGAATGCGATTTAGCATCATCGGCACTTACTCCTAAAACCACATAATTGTGTTTGCTTAATGTATTGTAATGATCTCTTAAATTACAAGCTTCTTTAGTGCAACCCGGGGTATCGTCTTTAGGATAAAAATACAGTATAATATTTTTGCCTTTTAATGCATTAGAATCAATCCAGTTTCCGTTTTGATCTTGTGCTTTAAAAGCCGGGGCTTTAATGCCTTCTTTTAACGACGATTGATGCGCCATAAATTTTGTTTTAGTGGCAGATATTACGGGTTTTGCTGCTTTGGTTTTTAAAACACTTGCTTTTTTTACACTTTTGGCTTTAGCAGTGTGCGCTGTGGATTTAGATTTTTTTATACCTAAAGGTTTGGAATCAGGGCTTTTTAAAACCTTGGTGCTTTTGGAAATTTTTGCTTTTGTAATTTTAGTTTTTGGTTTTTTTGTTTTCATAATTGTTGATTGTTGATGGTTTTTAAAATATTTGCAGGCCGTGCGTATACCGCATTGGGCGCATTTAGGGTTTCGAGCCAGGCAGGTATAGCGTCCGTGTAAAATAAGCCAATGATGAGCTTTATGAACCAAAGGTGCGGGAAAATATGCAACAAGTTCCTGTTCAACCCGTAATACAGAAGTACCGGCTTTTACCAAGCCAATACGTCCACTTACTCTGTATACATGGGTATCTACAGCCATGGCCGCTTTACCGTATAAAACCGATAAATTACATTGGCCGTTTTACGGCCCACGCCGGGTAGTTGTATCAGCTCATCCAAATGCATAGGTACCTCACCCTTATGTCGGTTAAGGATAAGTTGAGAAGTTTCATATAGATAACGGCTTTTGGATTGGGGATAGCTAATACTTTTGATAAGATTAAAAATATCGTTAACGTTAGAACCCGCCATAGCCTGGGCATCCGGTAAAATTGAAAAAAGTTTGGGGCTAACGGCATTAACGCGTTTATCGGTACACTGAGCACTTAAAATGACAGTTATTAATAACTGAAACGGTGTTTGGTAAATTAATTCGGTTTGTGCATTTGGAAAAGCATTTGAAAAATATTCTATACAGGCAGTATAGCGGTCTTTGCGCTTCACAATTTAAATTTAAGATATTTGCAGTATGAAAACGTGTAATTTGGTAATCTTGGCACTGTTGTTATGTGCCTGCCAAAATACAGATTCAACCCAAACAGTACAACAGTCCAATCCAACAAATGTTTCGGTTCATGATCCAAAATTTAAAAATGAACTTTTAACGGCCAATGCCCGTGTTTTAAAAAAAGAACAAGATGAATTTGCAGTTTATGCCCGTGAACATAAAATGCCATTTATTAAAACGCCCCGAGGGGTTTGGGTATATGTGTATGTTAAAAATACAAAAGGCATGCAGGTTTCGGCGGGTATGACTATAAATATGAGTTATACATTAAGTTTACTAAACGGCGATATTTGTGAAACCAGTGCAGGTAGGGTAGTGCCCTTTCAGGTTTCAGCCCAGCAAGCTGAAAGCGGCTTGCATTATGGTTTAATGCTTTTAAAAAAAGGAGAAAAAGCAGTTTTTTTATTGCCATCAAGTCGGGCTCAGGGACTTATGGGCGATCAAAACAAAATTCCGCCACAATCGCCTTTAGTATATACAGTTGAATTAGAAACCTGATATGACATTAAAAACCTTAATTATATGTTTTGCATGGAGTATTGTTTTTACTTCATGTTCGCATAACCGACTGGATATTGACATTTCTGAAGTTAAAACGGGTTCGTATAAATTTATACGCTTAGATTCCTTGCTTTGGGTATGGAGTGTAAATACACGGGACACAGATACCGCTCTAAAACATATACAAAATCTCAGTTCGGCTCAGCGTTTTGCTTTAAGCTCGGTTATTCCTGTAGATTCTTTACGAAATACGAACGCTCAAAAACGGGTTATTAAGCGCTACATTAAAAATGCCGATATTGCTGCTGCATTAGGGCGTATCCATAGCCTTTACACGCCCGAGAAATTTGGTCGTTTAAAAACAGAAATAGACATCCTGTTTAAACATTATGCCTATTATTTTCCAAAAGATAGCATACCTAACATTATTAGTTTTTGTTCGGGTTGGAATTATGCATTTGCCCCATACAGAAATAACTTGGTTTTAAGTTTGGATATGTATTTGGGTGATACCTGCAGCCTTTATAAATATTTACCTTTTCCAAAATATCAAATTGCTAAAATGAATCCCGATTATATTATACCGGATTTAGCTAGGGCATTACTACTAATTAAAACAGATCGTCAACAAGCTGCAGATTTTTTATTGGCCCATGCTGTGTTTTACGGGAAATTGTTTTACGGCATTAAAGCGCTTATACCCAAAACCGATGATCGTTTAATTTTAGGATATACAACCGATCACATGAAATATTTAAGCCAGTATGAACATCAATTATGGACCTATTTTGCAACGGATAATAAATGGTTTGTACAAGATTTAAAAGTTATACGTGCACATATTACCGAAGGACCATTTACGGCTGCTATTAGTAAAGAATGTCCACCCCGAATTGCAATGTGGGTGGGTTACCGTATGGTTACAGCTTTTATGAATCGTAATCCGCAAATTACTTTAGATTCGTTATTTAGTATTCAAGACCCCCATCGTATTTACGAGAAAGCGCTTACAGACCTTGAATGGAATTTAAAATAGCAGCCCCCTGATTAAGGCTTTGCTCAGTTTTTGCAAAACAAACCCGTAAAAGATTGGGCTTAACATTACCGGCATAAAACACCGAAACAGGTATGCACGCAATACCATATGTTGTAACTAAATCAAAGGCCATTTCGGTATCGGGCAAGTTAGATATGGCACTGTAATCTAATAATTGAAAATAGGTACCCTTGCAGGGCAAAAATTTCCATAAGCTATTCTGTAGTTTCGTTTTAAAATAATCCCGTTTTTTTTGGTAAAACACAGGTAATTCCAAATAAGGTGTATACTGTTGTAAATAATCTGCTATAGCATGTTGTAAAGGATGATTTACAGCAAAAACCTGAAATTGATGCACCTGACGTAATTTAAAACTAAGTGTAGCATCGGCTGTTAAAGTGCCAATTTTCCATCCGGTGGTATGCAGTGTTTTTCCAAACGAACCAATAATGATGCTGTTTTGACGCAGTTCAATTCGGCTGTATAACGATTGATGTTTATGAGAATCAAACACCATATGTTCGTAAACCTCATCCGCAATAACAAGTAATTTATATTTTAATACCAAAGCCGACAGCATATCCAAATCTGTGGTACTTAATACTGCACCACTGGGATTATGAGGGTTATTAATAACAATTGCTTTAGTAGCTGGGTTTATATTTTTTTCAACCTGGCCCCAGTCAATTTTAAATTGCGGTGGAAGCAGTGGAATATGTACCGGAAAGCCCCCTTGCAGTTTAATTGCAGGATCATAACTGTCATAGGCGGGATCAAACACAATTACTTGATCACCGGGTTTTATAAACGTACTAAATGCTGTATATAGAGCCTGCGTTCCACCTGCAGTAATTGTAATTTCATTTTCTGGGTCAAATTCAGCTTGGTAACAGTTTTTTATAATGTTAGCAACCTGTTTTCGTAAGTTTAAAATACCTGGCATGGGGGCATATTGCTGTAATTTTGAATTACTTAAATAATACCTTGCGATATCTAAAAGTGCTGGATCGCATTCAAAATCCGGAAAACCTTGTGCAAGATTTAGGGCTTGATGCTTAGTGGCCATTGCCGTCATGACACTGAAAATGGACTCGCCTTGAGAAGTAAGTTTTGAAGGACTTTGCATTTTTAGTAATATTCGTCAAAAATAATGTAATTTTGTGGCACTGGTCCTGTGGCCGAGTGGCTAGGCTGAGCTCTGCAAAAGCTCCTACAGCGGTTCGAATCCGCTCGGGACCTCAAAACATGAAAAAACCGCTTTTTTAAGCGGTTTTTGGTTTTTACGACCTTCGTATTTGATCTAAAAGATTATTTAATTGCTCAATGTTAGTATCGGATACAGATGCAAAAACATCTTTTATAACATCATCAATTATATCAAGTTGTTTTAAAACTTGAATCCCTTTTTCTGTTATTTGAATGTTGATTTGTCTTCGATCACCTGGACAGATTTCACGATGTGCTAATTTCTTTTTTACTAAATTATCCAAAACACGAGAGGTGTCGCTCATTTTATCAAGCATACGAGCTTTAATAAATTTCAATGAACAGGCTTTTGGCTTTTGACCACGAAGTATGCGTAATATATTATATTGCTGATGGGTTAAATTATGCGATTTTAAATAAGAACTGATTTTTAAGTTAAGCCAGTTTACTGTAAATAGTAAATTAATAGCTAATTTTTGCTGCGGGTTTTTAAATGATTTTTGTTGTATTTCGTCTTCTATTTTCATTTCAAAAAAAAAGCTATAGTGTAGAATTACACTATAGCTTAGGTTTCTTTATTTTCCTTTAATTAACTCTATATTTAGATCTAGTTTTACTTCTTCACTTACAACAAGTCCTCCAGATTCAATGGCCATATTCCATGTTAATCCAAAATCTTTTCTGTTTATTTGTCCGTTTACCTTAAAACCATATTTTATATTACCATAGGGGTCTTTAACAGGTTTTGTGGCAGCGGTAGCTAATAGTGTTATTTTTTTTGTTACGCCATGCATAGTCAAATCGCCTGTTAATGTGTAAGCTGTTTTTGACTTTGGTTTTAACTTCATGCCGGTAGATTTAAACGTTATTTTAGGATATTTAGTTGCGTCAAAAAAATCTGCGCTCTTTAAATGTCCATCTCTGTTTTCGTCTTCAGTATTTATAGATGCTACATCTGCTGAAAATTCAATTTTACTATCAGTAAAATCGTTTTCTGATTTTGACTCAACAGATCCTTGATATATTTTAAATTTTCCTTCAGTTTCACTCACCATTAAGTGCGTTACTGAAAACCCTAGTTTAGAATGTGAAGCGTCAACATTCCATTTTACTTGTGCCTGTGTAAGGCCTGCTAGCAGCACAGCTGCAAAAATTGATTTTGATTTCATAGGTGCAAATATACGTTATAACATATAATGTTATAACGTTAAAAAGATTAAAACATAATATTTTGATAATCCACCTGTTAAGCAAAAAACCCTTGTAAATACATGATTTACAAGGGTTTAAAGCTAACTATGGTAGCCCGTACGGG
>RFNG01000048.1 GCA_009927275.1 Sphingobacteriia bacterium
AAAAAACCAAACCTGTGAAGCCCGAAAGACGGCGACCGCAAAGCGGTAAGGCCCAAATAAAAAATAACATAAAGAATATAATTAGGGCGATATATTTAGCACCTTCTTTTTTTTGTTTCATCAGATTGTTTAATGATTTAATTCCATTATTGTAATTAATCATGAAATTAATTCTAGGGTATTAAACCATAGTTTATATGTACTTTTACAATATGTCTCGTTTAGTTGCTATTGTGGGCCGACCCAATGTTGGAAAATCAACCCTGTTCAACCGCTTAACTGAAACGCGTGAAGCCATTGTTGATGCTGTTTCTGGCGTAACCCGCGACCGACATTACGGTTGGGCTGAATGGCAAGGTCAAAAATTTAGTTTAATAGATACCGGCGGTTATATTTTAAACTCTGATGATGATTTTGAACATGAAATTCAAAAACAAGTTATTTTAGCCATTGAAGAAGCTGCCTTTGTGCTTTTAGTTGTTGATGTACAAGAAGGTTTAGTTGAATTTGACCGTACCGTTGCGCAGCTCATTCGAAAACACCATAAAACTGGATTGGTTTGTGTTAATAAATCAGATAACCACGAACTTGCCGCATACAGCGCTGATTTTTACCAGCTGGGGCTTGGCGATGTATTTCCTATTTCGGCCATTAGTGGATCAGGAACAGGGGAATTACTAGATGCTTTAGTTTCAAAACTTCCCGATGAACATATTGAAAATGAGTTGCAACTTCCACGAATTGCCATTGTAGGCCGCCCCAATGTTGGAAAATCGTCCTTAGCCAATGCCTTGCTGGGGGTTGACCGCACCATTGTTACTCCTATAGCAGGCACTACCCGCGACAGCATACATACACGCTACAACAAATTTGGATATGATTTTTGGCTTATTGACACCGCTGGAATGCGTAAAAAAGCTAAAGTTAATGAAGATCTTGAGTTTTATTCGGTAATGCGCACCATAAAAGCCATAGAAACTTCTGATGTTTGTATACTGATGCTGGATGCCCAAAGCGATATGGAAGCTCAGGATTTAAGCATTTTAAGCCTTATTGAGCAAAACCGTAAAGGTTTAGTAATTGCCGTAAATAAGTGGGACTTGGTAGAAAAAGATACCCAAACGGCACTTGAATATGAAGCACGTATCCGCGAGCGTATAGCACCTTTTCGGGATATTCCCATCGTATTTATTTCTGTGCATGACAAGCAGCGCATCCTTAAAATTGTTGAAACTGCCATGCATGTGTATACCTGCATGAAACAGATAATTCCAACCCGAAAATTAAACGATATCATGCTGCCTATTATAGAGCAACGTCCGCCGCAAAGCCATAAGGGCAAACATGTTAAAATTAAATTTATTACTCAAATAAAAGGTGAGGCATTATTTTTATTTTATTGTAATTTGCCTCAATACGTTAACGAATCGTATAAGCGTTTTTTAGAAAACCAAATTCGCGAGCAGTTTGATTTTTCAGGTGTTCCGGTGGTTATCAGCATGCGTAAAAAAAGTTAAAACATTTTTTGTTTAACGTTGTTTACTCATTATAAAACTTCGTCATTATAAATTATTTAAATTTGAATTATGATTATAGAGCAAGGTCCTGATTTTAAACCTGGTGCCCTTTTAGCAAGCATCAACAGTCCTAAGGACCTTAAACGCCTCCACGCAAAACAATTGGTTGAGCTGAGCTCTGAATTACGACAGTACATTATTGACTTGGTATCACAAAAAGGCGGGCATTTTGGTGCGTCATTAGGCGTGGTTGAATTAACCGTTGCCCTGCACTATATTTTTAATACCCCCGAAGATCAATTGGTTTGGGATGTTGGACATCAGGCTTATGGTCACAAAATACTTACCGGGCGGCGCGATCAATTTCATACAAACCGCATATATAAAGGTCTTAGTGGTTTTCCCAAGCGTTCCGAAAGCCCTTATGATACTTTTGGTGTTGGACACTCCTCTACTTCTATTTCTGCAGCTTTGGGCATGGCTGTGGCCAGCAGGTACCAAAAGCAACACCAAAAACATCATATTGCCGTTATAGGTGATGGTTCAATGACTGCGGGTTTAGCTTTTGAAGGCTTAAACCATGCCGGATCAGAAAATGCTAATCTGTTAGTTATTTTAAATGATAATTGCATGAGCATAGACCCAAATGTTGGGGCTTTGCGTGATTACCTTACAGATATTACAACCTCACACACTTATAACAAAACCAAAGACAAAATTTGGGAATTGCTAGGTAAAATAAGCCGATTTGGACCCAACGCACAAGACATTGCTAGTAAAATTGAACATGCGGTTAAAAGTTCATTGCTTAAACAAAGTAATTTATTTGAGTCTTTAAAGTTTAGATACTTTGGACCTGTTGATGGCCATGACGTTATAAGGCTAACTCAGGTTTTAAACGACTTAAAAGACATTCCGGGCCCAAAGCTTTTACATGTTTTAACCAAAAAAGGCAAGGGTTATAAATTTAGCGAAGAAGGCAATGAAACCTTTTGGCATGCCCCGGGTATTTTTAATAAGGATACCGGTGAAATCATTAAAGTTAGCCCCTCTTCACCCCAGCCACCAAAATACCAAGATGTTTTTGGACATACCATTATAGAATTGGCCGAGCAAAATTCAAAAATTATGGGTATTACACCTGCAATGCCCAGTGGCTGTTCACTAAATTTAATGATGAAAGCCATGCCAGACCGCGCATTTGATGTAGGTATTGCCGAACAGCATGCCGTTACGTTTAGTGCTGGCCTTGCTACTCAGGGATTAATACCGTTTTGTAACATCTATTCATCGTTTATGCAAAGGGCCTATGATCAGGTTATACACGATGTGGCCTTGCAACATTTAAAGGTGGTATTTTGTCTTGACCGGGGCGGTTTAGCAGGTGCCGACGGACCAACCCACCATGGCGCCTATGATATAGCATATTTCCGCTGCATACCTAACATGATTGTAAGTGCACCTATGAATGAGGAGGAACTTCGAAATTTAATGTACACTGCCCAATTACCTGAAATTACCGGCCCTTTTAGTATACGTTACCCGCGTGGTAGCGGCGCGGCTAAACCCGATGCCAGCGGACAAATTCATTGGAAAACGCCCTTTCGTAAAATTATTCCCGGAACCGGCCGTAAACTATCCGAAGGCACTTCAATAGCTGTATTATCTTTAGGGCACCCGGGCAATTTAGTAAGTGAGGCCCTGGCTTCAGATGTTTTAAAAGATGAGTCTATTGGCCATTACGATATGCGTTTTGCCAAACCCCTAGATGAAAATCTTTTGCACGCCATTTTCAGCCGCTACAAAACCTTAATAACGGTTGAAGATGGCTGTATTCAGGGCGGTTTTGGAAGTGCTATTCTTGAATTTATGGCCGATAACCAATATTCAGCCCACATTATTCGCCTGGGTATACCCGATGTATTTATTGAACATGGTGAACAACAAGAACTATACCACGAATGCCAATTTTCAACGCAACATATTATTAAAACCATAACTAGTGTATTAAACACACATACCCATGCTGTTAATTCTGTGAACTTTAATTAAATAACCGTGGAAAAATTAAAAATTTCTGTAAAACTACATTGCGAACCTAAACCTGTATTTACAGCCCTATTAAACGCCGCTCAGCATTCTAAAATAACCGAAAGCGAATGCCTTATTCAACCTTCTGAAAAAAGTAAATTCAGTATTTTAAACGGTACTGTAAAAGGCAGCATAACCGAACTTTTTCCCTACAAACGAATGCTTGTTAGCTGGAGGCATAACGAATACGATCCGTCTGACAAAGACAGTATTGTAGAATTTTTGTTTATTTATAAAGATGAACATACCCTGCTAACAATTACGCACAGCCAAATTCCGGATGAATGGAGTGCAAAAATTAAAGAAATTTGGAAAAAAAAGTATTTTAAAAATCTAAAATTGACATTTAATAAGCCCTAAGGTATTGGATAAATTAAAAAAAGTGGTATTTTTGCAGTCCGTTAACATGGCCCGTTCGTCTAGGGGCTAGGACGCATCCCTTTCACGGATGAAACACGGGTTCGATT
>RFNG01000037.1 GCA_009927275.1 Sphingobacteriia bacterium
TAGATTCAATTTCAGATTTTACTATTGCCTTATTAAAACATTCAATTTTTTTTTGAATCTAATAAGTATAATAAATTGATAAATATTAGCATTAGTGGTAAAAAATATTGAATTTGAACCTAAGCAAAAATTTTATTATTGATGAAAAAGCCCCGCCAAAACGGGGCTTTTTTTATACCCCTTGCAATACCGTTGCCATTCCGGTATTTTGAGTTAAAAATGCTAATAAGGCTGTTGAATGCATACGTTCCTGATGCATGGTATCACGGTAACGTATAGTAACCGTTGAATCTTCTAAGCTTTGATGATCAACTGTTATACAGTAAGGCGTACCAATGGCATCCTGCCGACGGTACCGTTTACCTACCGTATCTTTTTCATCGTAAAATAATTCTATATAGGGTTGTAGGGACTTAAGCAAGGTCATAGAAAATTCAGGTAAACCGTCTTTTTTTAGTAAAGGTAAAATAGCTGCTTTATAAGGTGCTAAAAACGGCGGCAGCTGCATTACTGTGCGTGTATCCTGTTCAATCTGCTCTTCTTTTAATGAAGCTGACATAACGGCCAAAAACAAACGATCTAATCCTACAGAGGTTTCTACAACATAGGGTGTATAATGTTGATTGGTTTCCGAATCAAAATACTGAAGCTTTTTACCAGAATACTGTTCGTGTTGTTTTAAATCAAAGTCGGTACGTGAATGTATACCCTCTAATTCTTTGAAGCCAAAGGGGAAATTAAACTCAATATCACAAGCTGCATTAGCGTAATGGGCCAGCTTAACATGATCGTGAAATCGGTATAAATTTGCGCCTAATCCTAATCTTATATGCCATTGTAAACGTTTAGTTTTCCAATGCTCATACCATTCCATTTCAGATCCTGGCTTTACAAAAAACTGCATTTCCATTTGTTCAAATTCCCGCATTCTAAAAATAAATTGACGCGCTACAATTTCATTTCTAAAGGCTTTACCGGTTTGTGCAATTCCAAAAGGCAATTTTAAACGACCACTTTTTTGAACATTTAAATAGTTTACAAAAATACCCTGAGCGGTTTCGGGTCTTAAATACAATGTGCTGGCTTCTTCAGAAACCGAACCCATAGAAGTACTAAACATTAAATTAAATTGCCGCACTTCTGTCCAATTTCGGGTACCACTGACAGGACAAACAATTTCTAAATCTATAATTAAATCACGTACTGCATTTAAGTCATTGCTTTCCATGGCTGTTTTAAAACGTTCCATGGTATTTAAACGTTTTGCCAAATACTCCTGTATTCGCGGATTGGTAGATTTAAATAAGGTTTCATCAAAGGGATTAAAGCGTTTTGCGGCCTTTTCTACCTCTTGTTGAATTTTTGCATCAAGCTTTGCCACGTAATCTTCTATTAAAACATCGGCACGGTAACGTTTTTTACTGTCCTTATTGTCAATTAAAGGATCGTTAAATGCATCCACATGGCCGCTGGCTTTCCAAACGGTTGGATGCATAAAAATAGAAGCATCTATACCTACAATATTTTGATGCATTTGCACCATTGATTTCCACCAATAATCCCTCAGATTTTTTTTAAGCACAGCCCCCAATTGACCATAATCGTATACAGCCGACAAGCCATCATATATTTCACTACTTGGAAAAATAAATCCATATTCTTTTGCATGCGAAATAACCGATTTAAAAAGATCTTCACTGTGTTGTGCCATAGATTGCTAAATTAGGAAATTATAAGCCCTGCAAAAAAAGTAAATCATTAATTAAAAAACAGAACCCTTATTGAAATCACATGGTTATGCGTAACACATATTACAACAAAAAGTCCAAATTACAATTACTTAGACCTTATTATTTTATTTGCATTTTGTTCTAAATTTAGCCGCCCAAAAGAAATAATCTTCTTTTATTCATGATATTTTTTTATTTGGGCCTTCCCGCTTTGCGGTCACCGGCTTGCGGGCTTCACAGGTTCGGTTTTTTAACCTGCGGTTAAA